>CAIQNQ010000211.1 GCA_903873165.1 uncultured Methylococcaceae bacterium
AATATTTTTATAAGGATTCATTATGAAAAATGCTATCAAAAAATTCCTTGCTGATGAGCAAGGTGCAGAAACAGTTGAGTGGGTCATGATTGCAGCTGTTTTAGCGGGGGTTATCGTAGCTACTTATGGACTATCAGGTGGCTTTAGAACCAATATACTTGATGCTTTTACTAATATAGGCACTAAAATGACAGGGACATTCTTATAATCTAAGTAAATTAAGCCTTTTCTTTTATTGTTATGAAAGAAAAGACTTTTTAATGATTAAGTTATGGTTCAGTTTTATTTAGTGATCTTCTCACAATAAATTCAAAGTTGAATGATTATGTCGTATATGTATTTGTTTTTAAGTGCTTGTTTATTATTAGTTGCAGCTAATGATATTAAGACGCATAAAATCCCTAATTATTTGGTTTTAGTTATTATTATTGGCAGTTTAATTGGGAATGCTTTTTTTGATGTGGGAATTAGTTTAATGGCTAGTAGTTTAGGATTGATAATCGGTATGGGGTTGATGTTACCTAGTTATTTTTTAGGAAGCATGGGTGCAGGCGATGTTAAGTTAATTGCTGCAATTGGCACCGTCACCGGCTATCACAAAATTATAGACGTTGTTTTGTATAGTTATTTAGCTATGTTTTTATTGGCATTTATATTTATTATCCTTAAGGGTGATTTAATTAAACTTGTCACAAGATACAAAATGATGCTATTTGGCGTGTTGGGTGGGGTTGTTTTCTATCAAAAACCGAGTGCTTTAGAGGCTGCTGCGCAAAAAATACCCTTAGCCCCCGCTATTGGCATAGCTGCGCTGTACGTGATATTCCCTGAGAACTGGTATTATTGAATAATAGTCAAAGGATTATTAAATGAACAAGCGTTTTATTTCGATGCTATTAATAGCATTGTTTATGGCATCAATTGCTGCATGGTTAGCGAATCGCTGGATTAAAGAAAAGACTCAACCACAAAAATCAACACAAGTTGTCGTGGCGGCCTTGGATATTCCGTTTGGGATAAAGGTAGCTGATTATCAGCTTAAAGTTATTAATTGGAATGGTGAGGGATTGCCTGAAGGCGTTTACGCTACAAAAGAGCAGATTATCAATCGCGTCACTAAAAATAACTTTTATGCGGGTGAACTGATAACTGAAAAACGCATGTCAGAGTATTTAGCCGGAAGTATGTTATCCGCGTTAATTAAAAAAGATTATCGAGCAATTTCTGTACGAGTAGATGATGTGGTGGGTGTGTCAGGATTTATTTTACCAGGGAATAACGTTGATGTATTAGCCACTAAAATCGATAGAGCGACTAATCATGCGAACAGTCAAACGCTGCTACAAAATATTACCGTACTGGCTGTTGATCAGGATGTGGCACAAGGCAAAGAACAGCCGTCAGTGGTGCGTGCAGTAACTTTAGAGTTAATGCCCGATCAGGCCAAGGTTATGGTCAGTGCTTTGCAAGAAGGCACTATTCAATTGTCATTAAGAAACCCATTGGATACCGACATTATTATGGTTACAGAAAAGGCGGTGGTTTCTTTAGGAGTGCCCAAAAAAAAACTTCATAAGACTAAGCACTTTCTTAAAGTGATTCCGTGGTGATTGGTAAGTTAAAGGCATCAGTCGTTGGGTTGAGATTAATCACAATTAACGTAAAGCACATTAAGAGTGTAAGAGGTAGTTATGAATAAAATGATAAAACTAGTATCGATAAGCTCATTTTTAGTATTCAGTTTAGATTTGTTGGCAGGAATAAGTGGTGATGACGTTAAGACTGAAAAAGTATTGGTTTCTTTAAATAAATCTAAATTAATTACGTTAGATAAAAAAATACAAATTGCCGAGATTTCACAAGGCAATACTTCAATTGCTACGAGTAATCTACAGCCAAGTGCTGAATCAGCTGAGGCTACTTTTATTAAACCTAATCAAATATTACTCAATGGCAAGGCATTAGGTACTACCAATCTTTATTTATGGGGTGCTAATGGCGCAATTATTGAGATATTGGATATTGAGGTAACACACGATTTAAATTCATTAAAAGCAAAGCTGTATGAGTTATTGCCAAATGAACATGATCCACAAGGTAAGCCTAATATAGCGGTCAGATCTTCTCAAAAAAATATTGTCTTAAGTGGTGAGGTTAGTAGTTTAGATAATATGAAAGCCGCTTTTGATTTGGCGGAGGGTTATTTAGGTAATTCTGCCGTGTTAAATTCAGGAAATGCGGGTAATACACCTAGTAGTCAAGGAAATAGTGTCAATCTATCAACGACTACCGCACAACCCAAAGTTGAACCTAGTGGCAGTGCCACGCCCAAGGTTATTAATTTGATGAGTGTAGGTGGGGCACAGCAAGTCATGTTGGATGTAAAAGTGGCAGAGATTGATCGTACGGTATTAAAGGGCTTGAATATTAAGTTTAGTGCCTTACAAGCCTCAAATAATTTTTCGTTTGGTGCTGTTAATGGCGGTGGGGTGTTAAATGCAACAGGCATTGGTAATTTTTTAACTCCGCATAGTTTTGATGCGGGAGCCTTGTTTTTGCAAGCCATTAGTGGTCAATTTATGTTTAATTTAACGATTGATGCCGCTAATCAACAACAACTCGCTAAAATTTTGGCGCAACCGACTTTAACGACTTTGTCTGGGCAAACGGCTACTTTTATTTCTGGTGGGGAGTTTCCTATTCCAGTTCCACAATCTATAGGTAATGGAGCTGGCTCAATCACGGTGGTTTTTAAAGAATATGGTATCGGCTTAAAGTTTGTGCCTATCGTACTGGATTCAGGACGGATCAATTTAAATTTACATGTGAGTGTCAGTGAGTTATCCAGTGATGCAGCCGTTATTGCACAGGTGGGCAGTACCACGAGTCAATATTCCATACCTTCTTTAACTAAGCGTGAAGCCAGTACCACTTTAGAATTAGCAGATGGTCAAACCATGAGTATCGCGGGTTTAATTAATGAAAAGCTGAAAGAGAATGTGAATAAATTTCCTGGCTTAGGTGATATCCCCGGTTTAGGGGCTTTATTTAGAACGTCTAAGTTTTTAAAAGATACTACCGAATTGGTTATTTTTGTGACGCCCCGTTTAGCTAAGCCAATACTAGCAAGAAACACTATTTTACCGACTGATAGCTTTGTGGAGCCAAATGATATGGATTTTTATGTCTTGGGTCGAACAGAAGGTAGCCAATCCGCTAAATCATTACGTCAAAAAAATACTAAAGTAATGAACAATCAAGGTGGGCTTGATGGCGAATATGGTCAACAGTTAATTGAGAGGAATTAGTGATGCAGTTATTTCATATTTATACTATCGTTATAATATGTGGTTTGGCGCAAATTACAGCTTGTGCAAAGTGGGACTCTGTTCCTAGAAGGGTAGATCAGCATTATGGGCAAGCCTATCATGCGATGATTGATAATCAAGCTTTGTGTCCTGAGCAAGGCACGGCAGTTAAGGATACAAAATCATGTCCCAAACACGCCGCTGTTTCTGCGATTGATGGTCAAAAAGCCCAAGAGATCATAAAATCATATCGGCAAGGTTCAGCTACTGCCATTGAAAATGCTAAAAGAGGGGTGACGTTTGATACTAAAAATGTAGGTGGATCTGGTAATTAGTTGTGAAAATTATGATGGGTTTACCTTCGAAACAAAAAGGGGCTGAAATTATTGAATTTGCACTCATATTGCCTTTCTTGTTATTTATTCTTTTTGGCATTATGGAGTTTGGGATAGTGCTTTATGATAAAGCGATTATCACTAATGCCAGTCGAGAAGGCGCAAGATCGGGTGTAGCGTTTAAGTGCCCTTTATTAACGACAGCTCAAATTCAGGCGGTGGTTACAAACTATAGTACAGGCTTAGTGTCATTTGCTGCGGTTGCGGCAGTTCCTGTTATTACCGTTACGCCAACACCACCGACCACAATAACAAATTGTGGAGCCAATTCTGGTACGGGTTTGACTGTTTCGGTCAGTTATAGTTACAACTTTTTAATATTTGGTAATTTATTTGCCTTATTCGCTTCTGGTTTTACCAACCCGTTGGTTTTATCGGCTACTACAGTCATGAATTATGAATAAGTCTTTTAAGTTGGTTAAGCAACAAGGGGCAAGCTTGGTGCTAACTGTGATGATGTTGACAGGTATTTTAGGCTTTTTTGCCTTAGCCATTGATGTGGGTTATTTGTTTGTGGTGCGTAATCAACTCCAAAATGCGGCAGATAGTGCAGCCTTATCAGGAGCCAACTATTTATACCCTTTAGAGAGTACTTCCCCAAATTGGAGTTTAGCTAGTTCAAAGGCTACGACAACTGTTCAGCAAAATAAAGTTGATAATATTGCCTTAGCGGTAGGAACTATTAATACGGGATATTGGAATATAACTGGCTCACCTACTGGATTACATGCGAGTAAATCGGACGCAATTTCGAGTTCAAATTATGATTATCCCGCAGTACAAGTGACAATTACAAAAACGGCTACCAACGCAGTTGTAAATACCTTTTTTGCGGGTGTGTTAGGTATTAAGTTTTTTAGTCCTAGCGCAACTGCAGTGGCTGTTGGGGGGCTAAGCCCTGGGTATACAAAAGAAAATATTTTGCCGTTTGTGATACCTGGTTGTGTGGTTGGTGTGGTTGCGAACGACTCTGGGACGCTAAAATATTATAACAACTCAGGGGCTTTAACATATCCAGACGGGCAGTTTCAAACAGAATCTTCTTATGGAGCATCGAAACCAACTTGTTATACAGGGCAATGGACTTCTTTGTTGATCAATGATCCATCAGGTTCTGCCATCATAAAAACAATTAATGCCCTAAGTTCTGGGGGGAATAGTGATGACGTATTTAAAATTGGGGATCAGTTATTTTTGCAGTCAGGTACAACAGCCGCTCTTTATGACTTGATTGGACAATGTAGCGTTAAAGGAAGCGTCAATAAAATGGACACAGCAGGTAATGCCACCTCTTATATCGCTCCAACAAACGCATCCTGTCATTATGTGATTGGGGCGATTACTTGTCCATCTTCAGGATTATGTGATGGGGTATTAACAGATAGTTTTACCCAAGTGGTCGGCTTTGTGTGTGTGATGGTAGTTAATGCTAATAGTGCGGATAGTTCTAAATATATTACTTATCAAGTCGTGCCACAGAGTGATCCGAACTATAAATTAAGGTGTAATATGCACGACTCAGTTGGGATTGGGCCTTCAGGTGGGGCAATTATGCCGCCAAAGCTAGTTAATTATTGGGGTAATGTCTATTAATTAAGTAATGTTGTGACTTTATCAGTTGTTTTTATGGGGTTCCCCAAATTGCTATTAAAAGAATAAATTTTAAATATGCCAGAAAAAATTAAGTTAGTCATTGTTGGGGTTGAGCAAGCTGTTTTAGATAAGCAGTTGGCTTTGTTTTCTGATTTAGATGCAAGTCATTGTAAAGTCATTTGTAGTAAAGCTATTGATGAAAAGTTAGATTTGAGGCTGCTGGATAGCAAGACCATTCTGGTGATTAATTTAACTCAAAATGGTTTAAAAGAATTGATTTTCTTAGAGACTTTAACTACTAAGAAAGTCGCTATTATTCTTGTGGGCGATCAGTCCGATACAGATTTATTAAGTCAAGCACTACGATTAGGGGTTAAGGATTTTATTGATTCTAAAGCGTATCAAGATAAGTTTGTCTCTGTTATTGAAGCCACAAAAAAGCACATTATGAGTGGTGAAATAAGCCGTGAAAATAAACGTTTGAATGTTTTTGTCAATGCAAAAGGCGGCAGTGGCACAAGCTTTATAGCGAGTAATGTGGCGTATTTGTTAGCTAATGAAGCAAAATTAAAAGTGGCGTTGCTTGACTTAAATTTACAGTTTGGATCAATCGGACTTAATTTTGATAAAAATCCTCAGTATAGTTTTATGGAGTTATTAAGATCATTAAATGAATTAGATGCCTATTCAATAGAAGCATACATCACAAAATATGATCAAAATTTAAGATTGGTATTACCTTTGCTTTCTGAAGTGATTTTACCTGGAGAAGTTGACGTTAAACAAATGCTTAAATTGCTTGAATTATTAAAAGTAAATTATCATCAAATCGTTATTGATATCCCTCGATTAATTGATCCCGTTTCAAATATGGTTATGCAACAGGCTGATTATATTGTATTGGTTGTGCAACAAAGTTTAGTACAATTTAGGAATGCAAAAAGATGGGTACAAATAATGCACAAAGACTTAGAAATTCCTTTGGATAAAATAGTGTTAGTGATTAATCGTTATGACTCTGAAAATAGTATGCGGATTTCTGATCTTAAAGAAATGGTTAATCATAATGGTATTTATACGATTGTTAGTGATTCTGAGTTTGTTGACAAATCCACGGATATTGGGATACCTTTATGCTTGTCTTATCCGGGTACAAAGATTTCAAAAGATTTGCGGCTATTGGCGGCAGGTTTGTCTGGAGTTGATTTTAAAGAGAAAAACAATAATCTCTTTAATTTATTTGGCTTTTTTTAAACAGAGATTATGGTTTAGCAAGGGGTTAAGGGAGGACTAAATAATTTCGAATTATCTGTGCAATATTAGTTCTAAAACTAATTTACTGCCAAAGTAAGCTAATAATAAGAGTATAAAACCCACTAATGTCCACTTTATGGCGGTGAGTCCGCGCCAGCCGTAAAAGTTTCTGCCTAATAATAGTCCAGTAAAAATAATCCAGGCTAACAACGATAAAACGGTTTTATGAACTAGGTGTTGGGCAAATAAATCTTCAATAAATAAGAATCCTGTCCCGAGAGAGATAGTCAGAAAAATAATTCCTGTCGTTAGCATCTGAAAAAGTAAAGACTCCATCGTTTGTAATGGTGGTAATGACTGGATAAATTTTTTCGGTGGGTGGCTTTTTAGTTGTTGATTTTGGAAGGCCAATAGAATGGCCTGTAACGCGGCTATATTTAAAAGGCTAAAAGCAATGATAGAGGTCAGAATATGTACGCTCATTTCCCAGTTATAGTGCGAGAGCGTTTGGGTGTTTTCAGGGTATTTTAGTTCTAAGGCTAACATGCCAGCGGCGATGGGAAATATAGCAACCCCTAAGGTTTCAACGGGCTTATTTAAAGAGGCTATTGATAATAATAAGGCCACGATCATCGCAATTAATGAGCCAGTGCTAAAAAAACCGAAGTTAAAACCAGTATTTTGCTGGAAATTTAAGCCTGTATATATAAGGTGAGTAATAACACCTAGCCAGCCTAAATAAATCGCGGTCTGTTTTGCGCGATTTTTATTAATATTCTGAATAATTAACAGAGCACTACTGAGATAAGTGCATATTGATAGAATGGCAATTGCAGTTGTGTTCATGATGTGTTTCTTAAGGTATAGCCAGTAAAGTATAACTCGCGTTCTGTAGAGCAAGTCTACAGGGTTTAAAATATTCTGTCATTGCAACGAGTGCAAAGCTATTCATTGATATGTTAATATACCCGATTAAATAATTCTAACGCATTTGTACTGGCGGGTAGTTTCCTTAAGTTTATATAACAAAGACAGCGATATGTTTGATAATTTAACCGATAGATTAAGTAGTACGCTTAAAAAACTAAAGGGTCAGGGGCGTCTGACTGAAGAAAATATAAAAGATGCATTGCGTGAAGTGCGCATGGCCTTACTTGAGGCCGATGTATCTTTATCAGTCGTCACCGATTTTATCGAACGCGTTAAAGAAGGTGCTTTAGGACAAGAAGTTCAGACTAGCTTGACGCCAGGTCAGGCGATGATTAAGTTGGTGCAGTCTGAGCTTGTTAAGGTGATGGGCGAGGCTAACGAAAGTCTTAACCTAAAAGTCCAGCCTCCTGCGGTCATTTTAATGGCGGGTTTGCAAGGGGCTGGTAAAACCACCACCGTTGCTAAGCTGGGTCGTTGGTTACAAGAAAATCAAAAGAAAAAAGTAGGGGTAGTGAGTGCTGACGTTTATCGACCAGCCGCTATTAAACAGCTCCAAATGTTGGCTGATGAATTAAAACTCGACTTTTTTGAGAGTGATTTATCACAACAACCGGTTGATATTGCAAAAAATGCAATTGAAGCGGCAAAGAAAAAATTCTTAGATGTTATCATTATCGATACTGCGGGTCGTTTGCATATTGATGATGAAATGATGGGTGAAATTAAAGCCCTACATGCTGCAATTAATCCCATTGAAACTTTGTTCGTTGTTGACTCAATGACAGGCCAAGATGCAGCCATTACTGCCAAAGCCTTTAATGACGCATTGCCATTAACGGGGGTGATTCTAACGAAAGCCGATGGCGACGCAAGAGGTGGTGCTGCGCTTTCTATTCGTCATATTACTGGTAAGCCGATTAAGTTCATAGGTGTCGGTGAAAAAACCAATGCCTTAGAGCCTTTCTATCCAGATCGTCTAGCTTCACGTATTTTAGGTATGGGAGATGTACTCGGTTTTATCGAAGATATTGAACAAAAATTTGATAAGGAAAAGGCTGAGAAATTAGCTAAGAAAATTCAAAAAGGCAAGGCTTTTGATTTAGAAGATTTCCGTGAGCAACTCCAGCAAATGCAAAGTATGGGCGGGGTTAGCTCAATGTTGGATAAATTGCCCGGTATTAATAGCGTTCCGCAAGAAATGAAAGATAAAGTTAACGATAAAATGTTAGCACGTCAAATCGCAGTGATAAGCTCTATGACGATGCAGGAAAGAAAAGATCCAGATTTAATTAAGGGTAATCGTAAAAAGCGGATCGCTGCCGGTAGTGGTCAAGAAATACAAGATGTTAACCGTATTTTAAAGCAGTTTTTGATGATGCAAAAAATGATGAAGAAGTTTAAATCTGGCAATATGACCAACATGATGCGCGGAATTAAAAGCAATGTGCGCGGTATGAGAAGGTAATTTTGTAAGCATTTTCAATTTCTTCTTCACATCTGTTAAAAATCGCGTAAAATGGTCAGATTAAATTTTTGATTAAATGTTTTTTGAGGAAAATAGATGGTAACCATTCGTCTTACAAGAGGCGGCGCTAAAAATCGCCCTTTTTATCACGTTGTAGTAACTGATAGCAGAAGTGGTCGTGACGGCCGTTATATTGAACGTATCGGTTTTTTTAATCCTTTAGCTCGTGGTAATGAAGAAAGATTGCGTTTAGATAACGAACGTGTTGATTATTGGAAATCTAATGGTGCTCAACCATCAGAACGCGTAGCAAAGTTAATTAAAGACGCAATTAAAGCTGCAGCATAAGGCTTGAATAAAACAACTGATATAAGCGTTGGAAAAGTTTCTGGCGTTTTTGGGATTAAAGGGTGGGTAAAAGTATTTTCCTACACTGAGTCCAGAGATAATATTTTAAAATATTCTCCATGGTTGTTAAAAAAAGGCACTGAAACAAAAGTTTTAAAAGTTATTGATGGTAATTTTCAGGGTAAGCTTTTAACAGCCCAACTTGAAAGTGTTAATGATAGAGATCAAGCCTCTGCTTTGATGGGATGGGAGATTTTTATTAAAGCAGAGCAGTTACCAAAAGCACGTCAAGGCGAATATTATTGGTCTGACCTAATTGGTTTAAAAGTTATCACTAATTTAGGGGTCGAGTTTGGCGTAGTTGATAGTTTGTTAGAAACTGGTGCAAATGATGTTGTTATTGTTAGCGGTGAGCGAGAACGGGTTATTCCATTTTTGCAAGGTGAAACAATATTGAATATAGATTTGGATTTGGGAATAATGACTGTTGATTGGGATCCAGATTTTTAATGACGTTGCTGCGTTTTGATGTAATCACTTTATTTCCAGAGATGATAACAAATTCTGCAAGTTACGGAGTAACGGGTAGAGCAATAGAGCGTGATATAGTCAGTTTGTCAGTATGGAATCCTAGAGATTACACTAATGATAGACACAAAACGGTTGATGATAGACCTTATGGTGGTGGCCCTGGAATGGTCATGAAGTATCAGCCTTTGCATGATGCTGTTTATCAAGCAAAAAAATCTGGGACTCAGGACGCAAAGGTTGTTTATTTAAGTCCGCAAGGTAAACCGATTACCCAAGCATTATTATTTGAAGTGTGTAGTGTTTCTCAATTGATTTTAGTTGCAGGACGCTATGAGGGAGTGGACGAGCGTTTTGTTAACACGGACTGTGATGATGAATGGTCAATTGGCGATTATGTTATTAGTGGCGGCGAATTAGCGGCCCTAATAGTAATAGATGCAATAACGCGTTTGTTGCCAGGTGTACTAGGCCATGAAGAGTCAGCTCAGCAAGACTCCCATATAGATGGCCTGTTGGATTATCCACATTTTACACGACCAGAAGAACTTGAAGGTCAGCAAGTTCCTGATGTGTTGCTGAGTGGTAATCATGCTGAAATAGATAGCTGGCGTATGAAGCAGGTGTTGGGTAGAACTTGGCAAAGACGTCCAGATTTATTGGAAAAGAAGAATTTAAGTGCAGTACAGAGTAATCTGTTGCAACAATTTAAAAATGAAGTTGAATAGGGTGTGTGATGAGCAATATTATTGATGTATTGGAAAAAGAACAATTAAAAGAAATTCCTGAGTTTAATCCAGGTGATACTGTCGTCGTCCAAGTAAGAGTAAAAGAAGGCGAACGTGAAAGAATACAGGCTTTTGAAGGTATCGTGATTGCAAAACGTAATCGTGGTTTAAACTCTGCATTTACAGTAAGAAAGATTTCACATGGTACGGGTGTTGAGCGTGTATTTCAAACACACAGTCCTCTAATCAGTGAAATTGCAGTTAAACGTCGTGGTGATGTACGTCGTGCTAAATTGTATTATTTACGTGATTTAACGGGTAAAGCAGCTCGTATTAAAGAAAAACTTTAACACGCAATTTATTGGTATGCTAAAAAAGGCAGCGCAAGCTGCCTTTTTTTTAGTTTAAAAATATTATCTTAAATTGAAATGATTAACTCTTTAGAGTGTAAATATGTCTAAACAAGAAAAAACATTAACAATGACCGTATTAATGACGCCCGATATGGCAAACTTTTCAGGTAATGTGCATGGTGGATCATTATTAAAATTGCTCGATCAAGTGGCTTATGCCTGTGCCGCTAAATATTGTAAAAATTATGTAGTGACTGCTGCATTAGATCAGGTGTTTTTTAAACAGCAAGTTAATGTAGGTGAGTTAGTTTCATTTTTTGCCAGAGTGAATCATGTCGGAAGGTCATCTATGGAAGTCGGCGTTAAAGTTGTCGCTGAGAACTTACGTACTAATGAAAAAAGACACACGACTTCTTGTTATTTTACGATGGTAGCTATTGATGATGAAGGTAAATCGTTTGAAGTCCCGCGTTTGATTTTAGAAACTGAAGCCGAGAAAAAACATTATGTGGCTGCTGAGTTGCGTAGACAAATGCGCCAAGAAAGTTTAGAAAAAAGTCGAGCGCTCTACGTTGAACTATCAGAGGAAGAGTTTTAAGTGCTGATACAAGGAAATTTTGAACAAATACCCTTAAAAGATTTTGCTGAAAAAGCGTACTTGGATTATTCCATGTACGTTATTTTAGATCGAGCCTTACCACATATTGCGGATGGTCTAAAACCCGTCCAGCGTCGAATCATCTATGCCATGTCAGAGTTGGGCCTGACAGCATTAGCAAAATATAAAAAATCTGCGCGTACTGTGGGTGATGTATTAGGTAAATACCACCCGCATGGTGATTCAGCTTGTTATGAAGCCATGGTACTGATGGCACAAAGCTTTTCTTATCGCTATCCTTTAGTTGATGGTCAAGGTAATTGGGGGTCACCAGATGATCCTAAATCATTTGCTGCAATGCGTTACACTGAATCTCGTTTAACAGGTTACGCTAATACTTTACTCAGTGAATTGGGGCAGGGCACAGTTGAATGGGCCGATAATTTTGATGCTACTTTGAAAGAGCCAGAATTATTACCAGCCAGATTACCTAATATTTTATTAAATGGCACGATGGGTATTGCGGTCGGCATGGCGACTGATATCCCTCCACATAATCTTAGAGAAATAGCGGCGGCTTGTATTCAATTATTAGATGAGCCTGATTGTCCAGTTGAGACCTTATTTGCTCATATTAAAGGCCCTGATTATCCCACCGAAGCCGAGATCATTACTTCTGCTGAAGATATCCAAAAAATGTATATCACCGGCGGTGGCTCTATAAAAATGCGCGCCATTTATGAGGAAGAAGACGGCGTTATCGTGATTACTTCTCTACCCCATCAAGTGTCTGGGGCTAAGTTACTAGAGCAAATAGCCGCGCAAATGTTGGCGAAAAAATTACCGATGATTGAGGATTTAAGGGATGAATCCGATCATGAAAATCCCACCCGCTTGCTTATCATTCCAAAGTCTAAACGTACCGATGTTGATGCCGTTATGTCACATTTGTTTACGACGACTGATTTAGAGAAAAGTTATCGTGTCAATATGAACATGATAGGTTTGGATGGTAAGCCTAAGGTTAAAGGTCTAAGAGAAATATTAGTAGAATGGCTGGCGTATAGAACAGAAACTGTGCGTAGGCGTTTGCAATATCGATTAGATAAAGTCTTGGCTAGATTACACATCTTAGATGGTTTGTTAATAGCCTATCTAAATATTGATGAAGTCATCGCGATTATCCGTAATGAAGAATATCCCAAACCCGTGTTAATGGCGAGGTTTGGCTTAACAGATATTCAAGCCGAAGCGATTTTAGAATTAAAATTAAGACATCTTGCCAAGTTAGAGGAAATGAAAATTCGTGGCGAACAAGATGCTTTAGAAAAAGAACGTGCCGCTTTAGAAAAAACTTTAGGGTCAAAATTATTACTCAATCGTTTAATTAGAAAAGAAATTAAACGCGATGCCGAACAATATGGTGATGAGCGACGTTCTCCCATCGTATCAAGAGTCGCTGCAGTTGCTTTAGAAACGACCGCCTTAATTAGCAATGAGCCATTAACGATAATCTTGTCACAAAAAGGTTGGATCAGAGCAGCTAAAGGTCATGATATTGATGTAGAAACCTTAAACTATCGGTCGGGTGATAGTTATTTAAGTGCAGTAAAAGGTCGTTCAACTCAGTCAGTCTATTTATTAGACACGACAGGTCGAGCTTATAGCACATCAAGTCACGATTTGCCCTCAGCCAGGACTCAAGGTGAACCTTTAACAGGTCGATTTAATCCGCCTGCTGGGGCAATGTTTAGTCATTTAATGACCGGTAATCCAGATGATTGGTATATATTAACCAGCCATTATGGTTATGGTTTTAGAGTGCAGCTTAAAGAATTAGTGAGTAAAAATAAAGCCGGAAAATTACTGATTACCTTACCAGACGGTGCTAAAGTTTTAAAGCCAGAATGGGTGCAGAGTGAAGCTGATTTCTTAGCCGTAGTGACTTTACAGGGTCGATTATTGATATTTCCAGTGGCAGAGTTACCCGCATTAGCGCGGGGTAAAGGAAATAAATTGATACAAATACCCAGTGCCGATTTAAGTTCAGGAACCGATGCCGTGGTTGCTGTGTTACCCGTTCCAGAAAATAGTAACTTAAAGGTAGTTGCTGGCAAACGTTTCTTAAGTTTAAAGGCGGCAGACATCGCCCATTATACTAGCGCGAGAGCTAAAAGAGGCTTGCCATTACCAAGAGGCTTTCAGCGTGTTGATGGTTTAGAATTGGAATAACTCGTTTTTTTAAAGTTAAAACTAGCATTCAAGCAGGTTTATAAATCAACACAAAGGATCATTTTAAAATCAAATAAATATTTTAATATCAAGTTTAAGTGGGCTTGCATCAATTATAGTAAAGATTAGACATCCGAAAAGTTTTTTCTGCCACTTCTCGCAGTAAATTACGATTAGTCGCGGCAATCCTCGCACATCCATTTAGATTGTCGTTTGACTATCTACCCGTTCAAATTCGCGTTCTTGCAAGATGCGCAATAGCTTAACCGCACATAAGCGATCGGTGCTTCTTCAAACAAATCTCGAAAGCGTTCTTCACTTTGATGTAGTTGAGCCACTATTTGAATTCGACTCAATTCCGCAGCCGCTTTAGCTGCAAAGATTTTTAAGGTGTAGACAAGTTGCGGTTCTTTGGGCATGGGCTTGGAATCAAATACTGCTAAATGACTGAGTACGTTGCCTTCGACATCTAATAACGGTATTCCAAAATAACTTTCAACGTCTTGTTCTTCTGGAAACAGTTTCCAGACTTCAGTTGGGTAATGGCACAAATTTCCTTGCAGCACAGTGATTGCTTTTGTTTAATTGTCACTGGTTAAGATTATTGACATACACAAACTAAAATAAATTTAATTTTTAGGCCTACCATGAAAAATGTAAAAACTGTTGTTTCCTCTGCTTTGGCTGCTGTTATCGCTGTGGGTGTACTTGGCTTGCAATCTGAAGCTTTTGCCGCTGATTGGTAGGAGAATTATCCGAAAGGAACATGTATCTCTATGAGGTTATGATGCCATCGACTCCTGTAATCGTGATATATTTAATTACAGGATATGAAGTGACTTGAAATACCAATTACTATTAAAATCAGATAATAATAAATAAATTTAGGATTTGTGCAACTAACTCTAAGGAAAAAATAATGAAACCTTATAAACCACCGTTTATCCCTTCTTCAGAAATAACTCCGCGCGACTTATTTGAATCCCGCCGGAAATTTATGCAGCTAGCTGGAGGCGCTTCTTTAGCCGCATTATTACCGCATGGCGTTTGGGCTGCCGAAAAGTTGATGGATGTTAAAAAGTCTATTTACACGGTACCAGAGGAGTTAACACCGCAGAAGGATGTAACAAGTTATAACAACTTTTACGAATTTGGCACAAGCAAGGATCAACCTGCTATGTCTGCGGGTAGTTTAAAAACTAGGCCTTGGACGATTACTGTTGAAGGCGAAGTAAAAAAACCTAAAGTATTTACTATTGAAGAGTTATTAAAACTGTCGCCCTTAGAAGAGCGGATTTATCGTTTACGATGTGTCGAGGCATGGTCTATGGTCGTGCCGTGGATTGGATTTTCGCTATCTGAACTTATTAAGCAGGTTGAACCAACTGGCAACGCTAAATTTGTCGAATTTGTTACTCTGCACGATCCAGAGCAAATGCCAGGTCAAAAAACAGCGGTATTGGAATGGCCTTATCGGGAAGGCTTGCGCATGGATGAAGCGATGCACCCTTTAACCTTATTAACATTGGGTCTGTACGGAGAAGTTTTACCTAATCAAAATGGCGCACCAGTCCGCGTCGTGATGCCTTGGAAATACGGCTTTAAAAGTGCCAAATCTATAGTAAGCATTCGATTTGTCGAAAAGCAGCCAACAACCAGTTGGATGAAAGCGGGGCCAAATGAATACGGCTTTTATGCCAACGTTAATCCTGAAGTCGATCATCCTCGCTGGACTCAAGCTAAGGAACGACGAATTGGTGAGTTTTTAAAACGTAAGACCCTAATGTTTAATGGTTATGCTGATGAAGTGGCTCCACTGTATTCAGGTATGGATCTAACTAAGAGTTTTTAAAATGATGCTACTTAAAAATCTAAATAACCAAACAATAGCGTGGATTAAAGCCGTTATATTTGTGTTGGCCTTATTCCCTTTGTTTAAGTTGGGTATAGCTGCATACTCTGATAATTTGGGTGCTAATCCGATTGAAAAGATCACGCATAGGACGGGTTATTGGACTTTAGTGTTTTTGCTGATTACTTTAACGCTAACACCTATAAGGCGCTTATTAGGTTGGTCATGGGTGATCCGTTTACGTCGTATGCTGGGTTTGTTTGCTTTCTTTTACGGCTGCTTGCATTTTTTAACTTATATGGTTTTGGATCAATTCTTTGATTGGGAAAACATCATTAAAGATATTGTAAAACGCCCCTATATTACGGTGGGCTTTAGCGCCTTATTACTGATGATCCCACTAGCGATCACATCAACTGATAGCATGATTCGTAAGTTGGGAGGAAAGCGTTGGCGATGGCTACACAGTCTGATTTATATCAGTGCTATCGGTGGTGTTGCGCATTTTTGTTGGTTAGTAAAAAAAGATC
Source organism: uncultured Methylococcaceae bacterium (assembly GCA_903873165.1). Classification (GTDB taxonomy): domain Bacteria; phylum Pseudomonadota; class Gammaproteobacteria; order Methylococcales; family Methylomonadaceae; genus Methylobacter_C. Next base: position 16,115 of record CAIQNQ010000211.1, read on the forward strand.
TTACTAACCCGATTACTTTTGCAATCTTGCTAACAGTATTATTGTGTATTCGAATTATCTTTTGGTTAAAAAAACTTAGGGCAGAGAAAAGCTGAGGGTAAATGCCAGCAATAAGGTGGTGGCGGGTAAACGTTTCTTAAGTTTAAACACGGCAGATATTGCTCATTATAATAGTGCCAGAGCTAAAATGGGCTTGCTATTACCGAGAGGCTTTCAGCGTGTTGATGGTTTAGAATTGGAATAACCCGCTTTTTTAAAGTTAAAACTAACATTCTATAAAGTTTAAAAATAAACACTCCATCAACAATGACTGTTTCTCAGTCAACACAAAGGTTCTTTTGGAAATTAAATAAATAGTTTTAAAATCATTGGCTTAGTAGGTTGGCATTGATAGTGCTTTAATTGAACTGACATGCTGTAAAAGGTAATTTTACAGGTCTGCATTAATTAAATTCACTTCCTAATCCATGAGACCATTTATATGAAAACAAAAGTTTCCAAAAAGAAATTAAATTTAACTCGGTGCGCATTAGCGGTTGCGACTTCTTTAGTAGCTTCTCATGCTTACGCTGATGCGGTCACCGATTGGAATTTATACACTGCTTTAGCCACTAAAGGTGCAACTTCAACAACTGCAGGTGTTGCTGGTAATGCGCAAAATTCTAACGTTTCGACCCGCATAGCAGCAATTGAAGCCAGAGCTGTATTTGATGCCGTTAATGCAGTCAGCCAATTCAGTCCAGGTAAAGGCTATTATTATATCGTTGGCGCAACAGGTGGATCAGCTGCAGCCGCCGCAGCGCAAGCGGCTCATGATGTATTGGTAGGCACTTTGCCAGCCAGTTTAAGTGGGGCTGGAACTGGGACACGTACTTGGCTTGATGCTCAATTAGCGACTGATTTATCAAATCTAGGTGTCATAAGCACTGATCCAGGTGTTATTGCGGGGCAAAATGCCGCTGCCGCTGCGCTGGCAGCAAGAGTAGGTGATTATTCTGCTATTAGAACCACTTATATACCATCATCAAATATCTCAAGCACGGGTACGGCAACTGCTACTGGTAATCCAGGTATTGGTTTATGGCGTCCTAATAATGGCGGTGCAGGTGTTGTTGATGCTAATACAGGCGCACCTGCTGGTTTTGATGCAACTGGTGCTATTGTTCCAGGTGCAGCGATTGACTTTAATTGGAAAAATGTTACGCCGTTCAGCTTAAGTACTTTAGATAAACAAAAGTTGGTGGCGTTAGTACCGCCTGTATTAAAAGTGGGTAGTGCAGAATATACGGCGGAATTAGCCTTTGTTCAAAGTCATGGTCAAGATTTCTCAGCTGCTACTACCAGCCGTACAGGTGATCAATTACTACAAGCTTTGTATTACAAAAGTGATGCTGAGTTATTTGCTAATCAAGTGGCTAGACAGGCTTCAGCCGATCGTAATTTGAGCTTAGTGCAAAATGCTAAACTGTTTGCAGCACTTGATAGTGCCTTAGCTGATGCACGTATCGCAGCTTTTCAGGCTAAATATGACCTAGATTATTGGCGTCCAATTACCGCAATTAATGCTGATGCTACGGGTAATGCCGCCACTATTACTTGGAAACCATTGGCTACGACCCCCGCTCATCCTAGTGCCCCAGCGGGTCATAGCACGACAATCGCGGCAGGTGTGGAAATTTTAAGAGCATTTTTTCAATCTGATAATATCGTTCAAGCCGGTAGTCCAGTTACTTTGACTGGGTTTTCTTGGTTAGTTGGGACTAATAACGGAACCGGCAAGCTTACAACAACAATTAATGGTAAAGATGCAACGACTCGTGATGTTTCAACTTTTACGCAATTACAGTTAGAAAATGGTCGCAGCCGAATTTATCTAGGCGTACATTTTCCTAATGATGATTACCAAGGTCAAATATTGGGTGTATCAGTTGCTGATCAAATTATTAATGCGCAATTAGATCCTGCTATTAGTGGTTTAAGCGTTTATAAAGGCTCTGCTACAGTGGGTACTGGGGCAAACTTACGTAAACTTTTTGTTAATAATTCATCGGTCTCAGGTTTTACTGGGTTATAAAAATAACTTTAGTTCATTAATAAGACCATAAATTACTCTTTTGGAGAAAACATGATGAAAACTTTTTTTTGCGTACAACAGTTTGCCTTTCTATTAATGGCAGTTGTATTGACATCAACGGCTAACGCCGATTCTATTGATCTGGGTGCTGGTTTTAATGCCGGTTCTAGCGTGCAAAATTCATACTTTAAAATTGAAGATAATTCGGCTTACGATCTTACCAGTATTGTGTTAACCGCTACGGGTACGGGATCTGCGACAGGCTGGAGCGACACTTGGAATGTAGCCGATGTAACTGCAGGAAATTTTTCTGTGAATTATTTTACGCAAGCGACACAAGCCTTTGCGGTAAATTTTCCTAATCTCTATGCGACAACTCTCGTGAGTGGTGGTGTGGCTAGTGACAATGCGAATAGTATTACACCCAGTGATATAGCCTATACATTAAGTGCTGTAGCAAATGGTGAAACTATTCAGTTAGTGTTTAATGGTGGAGGGGATACACTATTCTTAGGTCTTGATCAGTATGGCAACCCAACAAATGCCTCTGACTTCGGTTATGTTGCAACAGCATCAGTAGCGGCAGTGCCTTTACCTGGAGCCTTCTATTTGTTTGCCACTGGTGTGGTTAGTTTTGTGGTGAGTCGTAAAAGAAAACAAGCTATTTAGTTATTAACTGTCTTATCTTTTCAACAGGTTTACATTATATCAATACGCAATTCTGACAATTATCGCTAAGGCTCAATTGTCAGAATTGTTTGATGACAAGGCAGATGATTAAAACACTCATTTGTTGAATGAAATTCGCTTTGACATTTTGTTTTGTCCGTTGATTAACTTTGAAGCAGCTTTTTACGAAACGTAGAAATCAGAGTGACACGTCCTCTAAGCTTGATAAAAACTTCAAATCCTGTTTACGTTGTGTAACACGGAGCTCATAGCTAGCTTGATTTTTAGTGCAAACTAATGTATGTGGGCTACCACTGCGTTGAGTACGGCAATCGATATCACTTGCGTGTCTGCTGATGGATAGTTCTACATGCTTTCGTCTTGCTTCGACCGCTTTAAGACGCCAGGTTGATTGGGTAGGCTCACTTAAAAATGCACTTAACGCGGTGCAATCTGGACATTTACAACTTATTTTACTATTTCGTTGCCAATCTTTAGGCGGTTCTAATGCCATTGCCACCCTGACATTGATATGCGTAATGACCGCTGTGCGTAATTTCTTTACGACAGGCAGATTACGATGGAATTCAGATTCGGTAAGCAATAATGCAACAGATACTAAAATAGTATCTACATTATAAACAGTAGGCCAGGTCAGAAAATAATTGAGGGTGTCGTTTGCTAATTCGGCATTGATAGCACTGAAACTGGTTAAAACATCGGACACTAATTGAGTGCTGCCCATTATTTGACTGCGCTGCCAAGGCTGTAGTTCTGGGAAGCGATGTGGATCACCAGGTAAAACTAGTGCTAAAATTTGTGCGGACTTAATAAGATCACTGGCATTAATAGTGTGTGCAACGCTTAAGCCAGCTAATAACGCGGCACAGGCTTCTTGAGCTTTGGTGGCACTTAATATGAAAGCTTTTTCTACAGAATCAACAACACTGGGCCAAGGTATTAGACTTGAAGTTTGTACTAGTGCGGCTTGGTCTTCTATTTGATAAAAACCCGACTTAGAAAGTTTTTGCCAATAGCTCTTGATGCAAGCAATGTTACGTAAACGAAATAGACATATTAATAACTCACGGTCACTACGATGACTAGTGAACGTATCTCGAAACAGGTAAGTTATTAACGTGTGGGCTTCTTGCCATAGGCTTGAATTTGAGATGCGCCCCTCATCTTCCCAGCGTTGACATAAATCTTGTAACACTGGCAAGGTCGCATTGATTCCTGCTTGACTAATAATGGCTAGATTTAAGGCTTTGGGCCAAATTACCAAGGCTGCTGCTTGATAACTGCGATCAAAAGAAGCCCCCGCGTTGCCAGTCGCTTCTTGGAATTGGATGTTATCTGGCTCAATATTATCATAAGCCGATATTGGGCAAAACTCATGTTCGCTAAAGGGTAGAACAGGCAAGGGTGACGGCTTGCCATCTGGGCGACGCCATTCTGAAATGGTTTCCGTCCGCTCATCAACTTCAACTATTTCATAGTCATCCTCATCATCATACCGATGCCTCCTATAATCACCGGCATATTCAGCACTGCCATATTCATCGACAGACACCAAGGCTAAGTGAATGTCACAATCGGCTTGCTGAGCCGCAGCCAATAATACTTCAGCCACTGCTGCGTCAGCATTTTTTAGCGCATCAAAGCCCAGTTCTGCTGGCGTATAAGCATGTTCTAGTAGATATATTAGTTTTAGGGGGATTTCAGGATCAGGTTCATCTGTAAGAGAAGTCGCCCAGTTACGGAGCAAGCTTGTTACTAGGGCTTGTTCTTGGTCGTAATCGGGTGGCTTTGGCAAAGGTAATTGTTTGTCAGCACGAAATAGATTAAAGATCAGGGTGAGGCGACAACCTTGAGTTATTGGCAAGATTTCATGGACACAATCGGCGTAAAATGCGGCATAACCGACTTCGGCGGCATCGTCGCGATGTAGGTCTAAAGTAACTGCTTCTTGCTTGTGTTTTATCACCAGTTCGCCACCTTGGTATTCAGAGGGCAACACAATAACTAAGGTGGCAAACATACCAGGGATTTTTTCGGTATCGCGGTGCTTAATAAAAAAACTACCCGCATCGTAAACCAATAATTTGTACAGTTCGGCCTGCACGTTACCGCTAACGCCTAATCCTGTTGCGCAACGATCGACAATTTTTGCCAAGCTTTGCGTCCAGTGCTTACCTTTTAGCGTAACTTGCTGTCCATCAATTTGCCAAGTGCGCCGCACTTCTGTATCGATTAATGTTTCTGAGCCACGACCATAGGGGGCTTGTTCTGCGATGGTGATTAATCGCTCTAATTGTATGGGTAACAAAGGTAAGGCAATTCTACCCACTCCCGCAACTTCTAATTGCGGCAAGAATATATCCTGAGTGCCAGTGGCATAAAAATTTCCAGGCCGTTTTACGGTTTGTAGGCTTTCGAATAGGGGGTCGTTAATAGTTGTCATACTTGGTATCTTACATAATAGAGTTTAAACGTATTTTTTTGGATTCTTATCAAAATAAATAACTTTATCAACCGCCCTTGATTTTATATTGGATCAGGCAGCCAGTCGGTGGTAAGTATATCTTCAATTAACCAAGGACATGATTCAGGGAAGTCGCTTAATCCCGTTTCCTTGATAGCTAATGTGACAGCGTCTGACCAAGTGCTTTCCATCCAATCAAGATTAAAGAGTTTTTGTTTTAAACTAGGTACTTGTTTTAAATGCAAGTTAAGTGCTTTACGCTGTTCTTTAATTGTTCTTTGCCAACTTGTGCCATTACGTTCTGGCTGATACTGCCATTTTAATAAATGTGCCATTAAAACCGCCATTCTACTCGCTAATTCTCTTTGCTCGCTTTTGCCCACGTCGTCTATTTCATCCGCTATATGCTCTAAGTCAAGCTGGTCAAAGCGACCTGCGCGAATAAGAGAGGCTTGCTCATGCGCCCAAGCTACAATATCCTGTCTATAAGTAGTCAAAGATTGATTGTCAATGGTGACGGTGTTCATGTTGACCTCTCCGTTGATATTATTATTGTTTTTCTGGCTTTTTAAATTAATCATTAGTTTACCTCACTTTTTTATTTTTGTTTTATTAATCAATGATGCAACTAAACAACTTGATGAAATTATCTTTCTGGAGATTTTCGAATTTCTACATCATTAACTTATTTTAAGGAATCCCACTAAAAGAATTTTTATGGAACTGTCGGGATGTTATCAGGTATCAGTTATAAATTATCCTGCTGAAGATATCATGCCAGATTTAGAAAACGCCTAATATTATTTCAAATATCAGTTGTCTCTTACGGATTAAGTTTACAGCGTTTAGTGTTATCATAAAACAAAATAGTAATAGTCTTTACTACTATAAAATTCATTAAGTTAGGAAACTCAATAAAGTGAAATCATTTCAGCAAATTCAAGACATTCTTCCTGCTTTACCTGCAAACATTAAAAGAATTTATCTATTGGGAAGTACTGGAGCGGGTAAAACTTCAATTGTTAGCCATATTATGGGGACATCTGCCCTAGGTTTTCCGATTACCACTCAAACAAGAACAACGCTTGCGACAACGGAATATGTCATTAAACGTGATTTGCCTTTTAAGACGACTCTTATTCTTAAGCAAAAAGATGATGTTATAGAGGCTATTGAAGAGTTAATACAAGGAGCTATACAAAAAGCTATAGAAGATAAACGCTTAACGGATAATTTACCTAAGCGATTTCGTAAAGTATTGTCTAGGCCAATAGGTATTGATGATATAACCGAAAGGTTACAGGAGTCATCAGATGAACGGTTCAGATTGCGATATATGGTTCAGAATGACGCACTTAAAAATCATGCGGGTTATATAGTTGAAAATATTATTCCTTTATTAGCAAATAAAGGGTTAGATGATGAAACTTTTTTTTCTGATAGTGCGGTAGAAACTGAAATAACTTTTGTAAGAGAGGGTATTTTAAAAGACATTGAACATGTTTTTAATGAGGTTTGCGGTGATCAGTACACGCTTTTTAGCGATAAACTTTATTGTATCGAAAATATAACTGATAAAAGTATTTTTATACAAAAAAATAAAGAACTTTTAAAAAATGAATATGGTTCTATCTCTTTATTAGTTGATTATATAAGGATAGAGGGTAATTTATTAGCCGATTGGCTGGATAATTCCTTAGAATTAGTGCTAATTGATGGTGAAGGGATAGCGCATTCGCTCCAAGAAAAAAGAGACACGCTATCAACAAGACATTATGATTATTTTGATTTTTGCGATCAAATATTGTTAGTCGAAAAAGGTGATGACCCTTTTATTTCAGGTGGGCAAGCCGCTATCGAAGCCATTTTATTAAATGGCTATAACAACAAGTTTAAATTAATATTTTCAAAAATAGACAAAATTGAACAGGCAGATAAAAACAGTTTTTTAAGAAAAAGGTTGGAAAACTTAAAAGCTGCCTTAAAGCAAAAAAGAATAACACTCGAACTAGATAACAAGGATTGTTACAAACTAGAAAGCTTAAATTTAAATAGCACGACAGAAGCTAGTCAAAGACAAATCAAACGATTATTGAAGGATATAAAGGAATCTGAGGATTTTAAATCAACGCCTTTAGAATATGACTTTTTAACGCTGTTGTTAAATCTTGATACCACTTTGTTTATTAAGAATTTTCAAGAAGACTTGGATAGTGAGCATTGGGCGGTTGTAAAAGCCTTTTCGAAGAGAATGTATGATCATAAAGAAGAATATAAGCATTTAAAGCCCATTGCTTTTATACATACGTTCATTATGAATGAAATAGATGTTTTTTTAAAAAGGGACGATCAAACAAAAGCTGATATTTATAATGCAAAAAGTTTAATACAACAGCGATTTTCAAAAGAACTGTTGGCCTACATTAGAGCTGACTTTCAGGACAATAAAAATCATTTATGGCAACTGGCCTTTGAAAAAAAAGGAATGGGGTCAAGTAAGGAAAGAAAATCGTTTATTGTCGAAAATATTTTAAAAGATTGTTTACCTGAAAAAGAAAGCGATCAAAAATTTGATCAGTTTAAAAATAACATTAAAGCTTTGTTGTTAGATTCGGGTGCGGTGATCTTAGCTTCTGCAAAAAAGATAGTTATAAAAAAAGTAGATATAAAAGGTATCTATGGGCATAAGAGTTTCTCATGGGAGTTAGCTGAGGATATTAATGTATTGTTGGGTAAAAATGGGAGTGGAAAGTCGACCATTTTAAAACTTATTTATGCGTGCATGACACATGATAAAGTGATTTTTAATTATTTTGAAAATCCTTATGTGACGTTAACGCTTGAAAAGATTTATGAAAACGAGAACACAAGGGAGATTACGATTTCTAATAACAGTGCTGCTGCAAATGTTGATGTGCAATTGATTAATACATTTGATGTGCCGGTTTCAAAAAATATCGAAGGCACGGAATTAGATACCATACTCAGTAAATTAATAGTCGATTTTGGTGAATACATAAGGGTCTTAAAAAGTCACTTGGATAATGAAACGAGCGTTGATAGTTTAGCGATAGATGATATTCTTAAAAACATAGCCACTGCTGAAACAGATGATTTAAATCAGCTTAAAAACTTAAAAACAAAAGTAGACATCATTAAGAAAGAAAAATTTAAGCGGGTAAATTATTTTGAAAAGGCTATTAATGGTTTTTATAAAGAGACTCATAAATTTATTGAGACTGATAAAGACAAACCTTTAATAGTTAAATTGATTGCTAATGAGACGACTACAAGCGTTGATATTTTTAAATTATCATCGGGTGAAAAACAACTGTTAATTATATTTTTAACTGTCATATTACAAGGAGATAAGGCGTTTATATTATTAATGGATGAGCCTGAATCTTCGTTACACGTTGAATGGCAGGCAATGCTGCTAGATAGCTTGAAGGGACTAAATGACAATGTTCAAATTATTATTGCAACACATAACCCTTTGTTAGCACTGAATAGAAAATTTAATGAGATTGGGCGTGTAGAGATTGATAGTGATGCTGTTCAGATAGATTCTGGAGGAACTAAATACTTGGATGTTTCGGCAACCTTGTTAAATTACTTCCATTTAAGTTCTTTAGTAGGCGCAGAAATGAAGGGAAAATTACGTGACTTATTTACCTTAAAAACACAAGAAGAACTCTCTGGGCAAGATAAAGATAGACTAGACGCTTTGGAAAAGGAATTAGGGCATACCTTAGCGACTAATTTTATTTACGATAGGCATTATTTAGGTTTTTTACGATTTATCAAAGAAAATCATCAAATTGATTTTGATAAACTAACTGAAATATCAACAGAAGAAATGAATGAATTATTAGATGAGTTTAAGGGGTTATTTGATGATTGATATGAGTGGAATATTTTCTCATAACGATTATAATGATACGGTTGTTAAATTTAACGAGTTTAAAACACCTAATTGCAGTTCTGATTGTAACTGGAGCATATTCCAGGATTTACATAAAAGTGTGTCAAATAATAAATGCCCCATCTGTGAGGTGGAGTTAGTTGAATCTCCAAATCATCCTTATTCAGCTACTATTGATCACTTTAGGCCTAAAGCCAGTGATATGTATCCAGGCTTAAAGTGTGAGCCCAAAAATTATATTTTGATGTGCAGTCTTTGTAATAACCGATATAAAGCCGCAAAGTTTCCACTGCTTGATGAGACTAAACGAGCGACTAAAGCAAAAACAATAACAGATACACGCTGTGAGCAACCATTGCTATTTAATCCTGCGGAAGAAAAGCCGTTAGACTTTTTTGAGTTAGTGTTTAGAATAACCGAAGCAGGTAATATTTTAGAACTTAAAAGAAACCCAAAAATCCCTAAAAATTCTTACCATTATCGACGAAGTGCGGAGATGATAAAACTTTTTGGTTTAGGTTATGTTCATAAAGATATTCATCCAGATGAAGACAGCAAGGCCTTAAGGTTAGATGTTTTGAGGCTGCATAACTTAGTTTTTATTGAATTGGCGCAAGCTATCAGGGATAACAATATAAAAGCATTAGCGCTTATTTTACAGGATAAAAACAGAAAAGAAATGTTAAAAAAGTATGGCTTTTTTGAATTTTTAAAGAAAAAACAGTTTTCTATTCAATAACTATCGCCTGCATAGTCTAAACCCAATACGTTACCATCAATCATTAGGCTATAAAACACCTGATGAAGTCTATCGAACGGCTATGGGAGGAAGTGCAAAAATTATAGATAAATATAAAGTTACAATAATATCTGTTCATCTGTAGTTTCAAATTCAGGTTGTACACCTGACAATCAAGCGAATAAATTCAAGTGAAGGTGATAAGTCAGTTCGGTCTTGATAATCTTCTAGATAAATACGATGGACTTGGGGTAAGTTTAAGAATGGTAAAAACTCAATGCTGGTTTTCTTTTCAATCGTTCGATTGGGATAAATCAACAAGATTAACCGGTTTCGATTAGGCTTTTTTAAGTACAAGTAAAGCGTGAGTATTTATTCAATTCGTAATGTTGCCTCTTATTTGTTGCTTTAGCTAAAAGCCTCTATGATTTAAAAGATAGCGGTGATTCTGTTATTACTCTGGAACAATTGGCTGTGCCGTTTTCCAAGCATATTACTGAGCATTTGATTGTTTGTGATAAACAAGTTACTTCGGCTAGCAGTAAGTTTTGGAGGGTTGTCGGGGTTTTAATGCTGATCAAATTAATCATGATGCTTTGATTGATTTAACCGTGCTGTTGGGTTTTAACAATGTCATGGATGCTTTTCATAATGTCCATAATGAAGAAGTTCCTAGGTTTTTTAGCGATGAACGAAAAAATAAAGGCGGTATTATCTTAACGGATAATTTTTATCGCTTGGGCGAGCAATACCAATATGATAATCTGGCCGCAGAAACTGAAGCACGGTGGCGTTTAGTTGAAACGGCATGGGAATTAAATGTACCTAAACATTTAATTCAGATTGATTACAAAGAAGAAAGTCGAGAATTTTTCGCTGATAATAAATTACGCCGTGTTCCTGTAACAGCGGCTAGTCCATCTTTAAATGGTTATCAAAAAGTCTTGGCTTGTATAGATTGTAATAGAGGCGTTAATGGGAAATTTGCTAAATTACCTTCGTTGCCATTACTTGAACGTTTACATGCCCGTAATGAGTATTTAATCACCAGTCATCATCCGCTCAGGGAAACGTTAATGGTACAAACGGGGTGTTCTACCGAGAAACGCCAACAGTTTTTGCAAGATGCTTATAACTGTAGCATAACCCATTACGGCATCCATCAAAAATGGCAACCACCACAACAAGGTATTGCTATTTTTTAAGGGGAAAATGCTGGCAGGTTGATAAATTTGCCTGATTGACTGTTGAATCTTCCTGATTGTTTGTACAATCATCAAGATTGTAGATTTAATCTGAAGCGTGACAGGGATTGCAACCCCGTCGTCCGGCATCGTGATCAGTTGTGGGAGCGACGCCTACGTCGCGATTTGAACGTTAGTTGTTAGTCGCGACATAGGTGTCGCTCCCTCGAAAAAGAAGGCTTGAGGTAAAAATTAAATAACTGGAGAATAAATAATGCTCACGATTACATCGACTTATGCGGAAACCCACTTTAATGAAGTAATTAATCAGGCACAGCAAGAACCCGTAGTCTTGACTGCCCAAGGGCAGACAGTTGCGTATTTGTTGTCACCTGTTGAATTGGAAAAACTGCTTGCAGCGCAAAAGCAACGGGACAACGCTGTCGTAAACTATCAACACTATCAAGAACGCGTAGCGAGATTAGCTCATCCTGATACGGATTTATTAACTGACGAAGCTATTAATCAACTTGTGCATGAATTACGTTAAACGTGTTGTTATCGATACCGGAACATTAATAAGTGCGGCTATCCGAGTCCATTCTGTCCCTAGTCTGGCCTATCAAAAAGCACTGCGAGATTATGAAATATGTATTTCGGAACAAACTTTTTATGAACTTGCAACTGTTTTAATGAGGGCAAAGTTCGATAAATATCTCAATAGAGAAGACCGGGAGCGTTTTGTAGCTGACTATAAAAGTATCGCTGTTGTTTATGACGTCAGTTATACGGTAAATGATTGCCGTGACTCTAATGACAAACATTGATGACATTCGGGAGCACATTAAACAACAGGGTATTAGCGAAAGCATGATACCTGATGCCATCGACCGGGCAAGAAAAAAATAACAACCCTATTATTCCTTAAAACTATGTCCAACGAAGTCCAAAATCCCATCATCAATTCGCCGTTTGTTGAGCCAAAGTTACATTGGCAAATGACGCTGCAAGGTGATTTGGAAGTCGGCGAACTGGAAGATTTGCCGATTGTTAATTGGCTACGCAGCCGCATTAAAGCATGGTGTGTTGGTGAATTAAAAGATAGCGGTGATTCCGTTATTAGTCTGGAGTAATTGGTTGTACCGTTTTCCATACATATTGCCGAGCATTTGGTTGTGTGTGATAAACAAATTACCTCTGCAAGCATTAAGTTTCTGGATGCCTTTCATAATGTCCATAACGCTGAAGCACCGACCCGTTTTTTTATGGATGAAAGAAAAACCAAAGGCGGCATTACTTTAACGGATAATTTTTATCTCTTGGGCGAGCAGTATCAGTATGATAATTTGGCCGCAGAAACGGAATCTCGCAGGCGCTTGGTTGAAACGGCTTGGGAGTTAAATTTACCCAAGCATTTAATTCAAGTGGATTACAAAGAAGAAACCCGAGAATTTTTCGCTGATAATAAATTACGCCGTGTTCCTGTCACCGCTGCCAGTCCGTCTTTAAACGGTTACCAAAAAGGCCGGTGTTTTTATTGTTTCAGGGATATTTCTCTTGATAATAATCACTCTGATTTTGCCGATGTGGATCATTTTTTTCCACATGGATTGTGCAAACAGGAAATTCTACTGAAAAGCGTCAGAAATTTTTGCAAGATGCTTATAACTGTAGCATAACCTATTACGGCATCCATCAAAAATGGCAACCCGCGCAACAAGGAATAGCTACTTTCTAATAACGAAATTATACCAAGTCAGTTGACGGGCGGGTTCGAGTTCTTGTTCTTCAAGCACTATTTTGCACTGGTGTTGTACAAAGAATTGTTTAAAGGCATTGATATCAAAGGGTTCATAGAGTTTGCCGTTTTCTCTGTGATCAATGGCATTAGTTTCTCGTATTGAAATGATTATGTGTCCATTGGCTTGCAATAAGGATAAGAGCTTAAGGCAGGCCTGTTCAAGATCGGCCTTGTTTAGATGCATTAACACGGCTGAACACAATATGTTCTGAAAAGTTTGATCGTTTAGGTTGGTTAGATCGGGTAGGGAATCTTTTATAAAGTGTACTTGAGGATAAAGCTGTTGAGCTTGTTTTAACATTCCTTCGGAGGCATCAACACCCAAAGCTGGATAATCGTGCTGATTAAGCCATTGCGTATCTCGTCCAACCCCACAACCTACATCAAGCGTGTTGCCAGTCTTGGTAAAGTACTCTGTTATTAAGGTATAGAGCCGACCGGGTGTTAAGCTGGAATGTAACTGTGCAATCCGTTCAGCCTCACGGTCATAAGTTTCGATGGTTTGTTTGTCCATGATGGGGCTTTATAGAGATTAAGTACTGATGTGTTGGTGCGTTGTGAATCAGTATAATACATTTCTTTAACCAAGATAATGGGTTAGTCTGGATTATCAGTCACGAGTTTAAACAAACCATCAATTCTAAAAACGGGGCGGTCATAAAAAAGGCCTTGATAGATTAAGGCCTTTTGTTTGTTAGCTTTGCATGTTTCACTGAGCAATAAAACCTGTCATTTTAAGTATGATCAGCTAACCATGTTTCTAAGTCTGACATGGCGTTAAAGTCTAGCAAGGCATCAGCTAAGTCTTCTAGCTTTTCTAAAGGATAGGTCGGGAAGCTTTGTAAATTTGTTTAATCTCCTCGCGGCTTAAGTGCGGTAACTTATAAACCAAAATAGTTTCAATAAGATCCAAACCTTCTACATCTACTTTATCAAGTCGCTCTGCTAAATCTTTGGCTCGACTTATTGTCTGTTGTTTATCACTGACAATCAAGCGAATAAATTCAAGTGAAGGTGATAAGTCAGTTCGGTCTTGATAATCTTCTAAGTAAATACGATGAACCTGGGGTAAGCTTAAGAACGGTAAAAACTCAATGTCAAAAAAGTTAGCGTAATGGTGTACTATATTGTTTAGTTTGATGATTCTAGGAGTATTTAATGATGAACCTAACCCCAGTAAAGCAATACGCTGATGTGGTGAATGGTGTTATACATGTTCATTTGCCGGAAGGTTTTAATGCTAAGCGTGTTGAATTAACAATTGTGTCTATAGAAGATGATGTCTCGCTACGCACTTCTTTTCAACAATTTTTACTTGATAGTCCGGAAATGTCGGATGATGAATTTAATGCTATTGAAGAAAAAAGACGGCATTTTCAACAATGGAAATAATTTGTCTCGATACTAATGTATTAATTGCCCATAAACGCGCTAAGAAGCCTGATAAAGATAAAACGTATTTATATCAGTTAACCTTAAAACCTTATCAATTTTCAGTATCAAGCATTACCCGATATTTTTAAATCAGAAGCTAAGCTCTAAATATAAACGGTATTAAACTAGTCCAATTCTTTAAAGGAATGAATATGCTTGACAGTATATTAATAAAAAACTTCAAAGGCATAAAGCAATTGAAGCTTGACAAGCTAAGCAAGTTGACAATTATTGGTGGAAAAAATAATTGTGGAAAATCTTCATTGATGGAAGCAATGTCTATGCTTTTTAAAAGAATGGATCCTAACATAGTTATTCAACACTCAATATCAAGAGGGGTTAACGTAATCCCAACAGAGCCAGAGTTCATGTGGGCTCCGGTTTTTAATGATTTTGATTTAACAAAAAAGATTGAAATTAATTCAAAATTTAAAGGTAAAACAAAAAAACTGGAAATTGAGGTTCAAAAAAATGTGAAGCGTAATATTCCAGTTGGACCGCTCCCTTTTAACAGCATTCAAAACACATCCGTTTCTATAGCAGATGTGCTCTATTTAAAATTTTCTGATGAAAAGTCTGTATCAGAAAAGAGTGGTATCTATCTGGAACAGAATGGCGGTTTTAGCTTAAACGTAGAACATACTTCTCCTTATAAACCCATTCCAACAGCCTATTTTTCCTCACGCCAAATTTCAAATCAAAATGAAGACTCAGAAAGATTAGGGCGTATAGACATTAATAATAATGTTAATGATGTGTTGGATGTTATGCGTAGCATTGTGCCAGAAATTTCATCCATTACAGCGATACGTGTTTCTAACGCATCCATGATTTATGTGGACTTAGGGAAAGAAAAAAAGTTTCCTGTTTCGTATATGGGTGATGGCATTTCACGATTGTTATCCATTGTCTTGGCTATAGCTACCTGTAGATCTGGAATTGTATTTATTGATGAAATAGAAAATGGACTTCATTACAGTGTTATTAAAGATGTCTGGAAAGGGGTTGTTAATGCATCAAATAAATTTGATTGTCAAATTGTTGCAACAACACACAGCCATGAATTTTTAACCTCAGCTTGTGAGGCAATGAAAGAATTAGATGCTAATGAACCTGATTTTTCTTACATTCGTCTAGTGAAAAAAGATGACGAGGTGTTTGGAAAAGCGTTTGATTATACAATGCTTGATTATGCCATTGTGTCTGAAATGGAGATTAGATAATGAGCACTAAACTTAAAATATCACACAATAAGCTGATTCTCGTTGAAGGGGCAGACGCTTATTGGTTTCTTATTTGGGCTTTGAAAGCATACTCAATAGAAGATGTCCAAGTGATGGACTTTGGAGGGAATCCTGATTTGTTTATGTTTATTAAAACGCTAAAGAATTTGGATAATTTTGATTTAGTGACATCAATTATCATAGCTCGTGATGCTGAAACAGATCATACAGCCGCTTTTTCTAGTGTAACAGCCGCACTTAAAAATAATGGACTTTCGGTTCCTGATATTTTATTTTCGTATAAGGATGGTAATCCTAAGATTGCCGTTATGTTATTTCCTGGATATGATCAAAATGGGAATATAGAAAATGGCTGCCTTGAGCATTTATGTTTAAAAACTATAAATGATAAAACCATTGAAACAACACAAAAATATCTTATGGATGTTAATGAAAGTCATGAAAAGCTGACTCATGAACATAAATCGAAATTGCATGCTTACTTATCAGTCAAAAATAAATTTGTTGGTAGTAAGTTAGGCGAAGCGGCAAATTATGGCGCTTGGGATTGGCTGGCACCTTCATTAATACCCTTTAAAGAAACTATAGAAAACTCGTAATTAGCAGTCTATGGGAGGCTTTACTTTCTTAATTCTGCAATACCGATGAAAACTCATGGGAAAATAAAATCTGAACTACACCACTGGTGGCCTGTATGTGTTTCTAAGCATTGGAAAAATAAAGATGGTTGTGTGCATTGGATATCACCAAATGGAGAAGTTAAAGTGGCGCCTATAAAAAATTTGGCTGTATTGGAAATGGGCATTACATAAAATTAGGTAAAAACATAGGAGAATCGACACCTTGGGATCAGAATTTCGAACCGCTATATGATATGGCTGACAAAGGCTTTCCATCGGTGATTACTTGGCTTCAATCATTAGATCGAAAATATGTATCAGACGCAAAAACATTAACTGAACGATTTATTTCTGAAAATGTAGATGATGATCAAATAGCCCAGCTCGTTGAAAGTGTTGTTTCATTAGCGACTAGAAGTCCAATGCATAGAGAATCCTCAGTTAGGATAGCGGAGAATCTCCGAGGACCTTTGCCAGAAACAGAGAGAAATGCTTTAATTACTATGAATATGCGTGATAGTCATAAAAATGCTATTTCATCGATTGGCACTAAAGGGAAATTTGTTGTTTTGTATTCGCCATGTAGTGAGTTTATTTATGGTGATGGCTTTTTTTATAATCTCGATTCAATTAGTCCTAAAATAGTTGCTCCTATAACACCTGAAATAACCGTACTTTACACGCGACCATTCAGATACATCACTAAGCTGGCGACATAAGAGTGTTTAAAGTTGCCGACAAAGTCTAAGGCGACCAGATAGTTTTTGTCGGGCAATAGTCTTAAGCCTCGTCTCAGTTGTTGTAAAAATACCGTAAAGGATTGGGAGGGTCATAAAAAAGGCCTTGATAGATTAAGGCCTTTGGTTTGTTAGCTTTGCATGTTTTACTGTGCAATAAAACCTATCATTTTAAGTATGATCAGCTAACCATGTTTCTAAGTCTGACATGGCGTTAAAGTCTAATAAGGCATCGGCTAAGTCTTCTAGCTTTTCTAAAGGATAGGTCGGGAAGCTTTGTAAGATGGTTTCAAGTTCAGATTGTACGCCGACAAGCGTCTTAATTGGCGACTTAGTAATTTAATACATTCTTTTTGCTCGCCTATTTGTTCACCTTCCGCAGATACTTCTTGATAAAAGCGGGTATCTTGTAATTTAACTTCATATACAGATAACATTTGTTTAATCTCCTCGCGGCTTAAGTGCGGTAACTTATAAACCAATATTGTTTCAATAAGATCCAAACCTTCTACATCTATTTTATCAAGTCGCTCTGCTAAATCTTTAGCTTGGCTTATTGTCTGTTGTATATCACTGACAATCAAGCGAATAAATTCAAGTGCAGGTGATAAGTCAGTGCGGTTTTGAGAATCTTCTCAGTAAATACGATGGACCTAGGGTAAATTTAAGAAAGGTAAAAACTCAATGTCAAAAAATTTAGCGTATTAGTGTAATATACCGTTTAGTATGATGGAAGGTGATGAACGAACAGGTGCGTAATAACGTGGTCTTTGCAGCAAGTGGCGAAAAGTGTGCACTTAACAGAATCCGATAACCAAAGCTATTTTGACAAAAACAAAGCCAGAGAAAAAACGTGTGCTGTTTGGTTAAAGGCGCAAACTAAAATAGTTAAAAAATGGCTGTATTTAGCCGTCGGTGTTGGTGTGCTGAATGCTTGGCTCGTGATCATTCAATCTGCTGTGCTGGCTTATCTTCTTCAAGCCATTATTATTGAAAAAATTCCTTTATTAGCCTTAATGCCTTATTTTTTGGGATTAATTGTGCTATTCATTGTCCGGGCTATTTGTGTCTATAGTTATCCTGTTTTAGGATTTGAAGCGGGTGCACAGGTTAGGTTAAATGTCAGGCAACAATTGTTCGAACAGTTTTTAAAATTAGGCCCTGCTGAAATAAAACACCATCAAACGGGCACTTTAGCTTCCGTTACTTTAGAACAAGTCGATGCCTTAGAAAATTATTTTGCCCGGTATTTACCTCAACAAATGCTTGTGGGTATTGTGCCTATCAGCATAATTCTTGTGGTAATGCCTATTAACTGGGTAGTGGGGCTGATCTTTTTAAGTACTGGGCCATTAGTGATTATTTTTATGGCTTTGGTAGGCATGGGTGCTGCTTCAGCGAGTCGTAATCAGTTTTTAGCCATGTCCAGAATGAGCGGCTATTTCTTGGATCGCTTACAAGGTTTAAGTACTTTAAAGTTATTTGGTTTGGCTCAGGCTGAATTAGTCAACATTAAAAATAGGGCCGATGGTTTTAGAGAAAAAACCATGACTGTATTACGAATTGCCTTTTTGTCTTCAGCTATTTTAGAATTTTTTAGTGCTATTGCCGTTGCCTTAATTGCTGTTTATGTGGGTTTAGGCTTATTAGGTCAGATTCATTTTGGCCCAGCTGACCATATCACTTTGCGAGAAGCGTTATTTGTATTATTACTCGCGCCTGAGTTTTTTATGCCATTAAGGCAATTAGCGATCAATTATCACGATCGAGCGGCGGCTTTGGGTGCAAGTGATGCCATATTGGCGATCCTTGAGCAAGAGCCTACATTACACATTACACCGAGTGACTTGCTTCAATCTAAAGACTGTCCTCTTATCGAGTTTAGTCATGTCAGTAAACAATATGGTCAAAGAGCCGTTTTAACTGATATTAATCTATCAATTGCACAAGGTGAAAAAGTAGCTTTGATAGGCGAGTCAGGAGCGGGCAAAAGCACGCTAATCAATTTGATATTAGGTTTTGAACAGCCCACAACAGGGAGTGTGTTATTAAAGGGTGAGGTTGTGACGCAAACTCACTCTGCACAGCGCATTGCCTGGGTGGGTCAAAATGCGTTTATATTTCATGGCAGTATAAAAGACAATATCGCCTTAGCTGAGCCTAATGCCAGTCTGCAACGGATTCAAGAAGCAGCGCAGGCGGCTGGAGTAATCGAATTTAGTGAACAATTGGCTGAGGGTTTAGATACGTTGATTGGAGAACGCGGCTATGGTTTATCAGGAGGGCAAGTGCAAAGAATTGCTTTAGCCAGAGCTTTCCTGAAAAATGCTGAGATCATTATTTTAGATGAGCCAACGGCTAATTTGGATGATGCTAATAAAGTTAAGTTGTTAGCGGTCATTGCTGTATTGTTTGAGCATCAAACCTTAATTATTGCGACACATGATCCCGTTGTCAGCAGCAAAATGTCTAGGCAGGTTGTTGTCGCCCAGGGGTGTTTATTATGATGCGAGATTGCTGGTTTTTTCTTAAGCTTTTTAAACCTTACCGTGCTTGGTTGATAGGGGGCATTATTCTGTCACTCCTCACAAGTTTGGCGGCAATTACCTTATTAAGCTTGTCTGGCTGGTTTATCACCGCATCTGCCATTGCAGGATTAATGACGATGGATGGTAATGCGCTGGCCTTTAATTTTATGTTACCAGCGGCTCAAATTAGAGCGTTAGCAATAACCCGTACCTTAGGAAGATATGGGGAGCGCCTAGTCACGCATGAAGCCACTTTTCGAGTCTTAGCGCAGATTAGGAGTTGGTTTTATCAGCAGTTGATTCCATTAGTGCCAGGGCGTTTAGCTTTGCTGCGGAGTGGTGATTTATTGTCGCGAATGACTGCCGATATCGATGCCTTAGACGCGCTGTATTTACGTTTAGTCGCTCCTATAATGGTTGCGGTTGTGGGTGTCTCTGCCGTGACAATAGTTTTGGCAACTTACTCACCTATTATTAGTATTAGCAATGGTTTAATACTTTTTGTCGCGGCAGTGCTGGTACCTTGGCTGTTTAATCGTTTGGGCAAGGAGGGCGCAGAGCGTATTACCGTGTTAATGGCAAATTATAGAATTAGGCAAGTGGATATTTTACAAGGCTTTGCAGATTTGATTGCTCATCAAGCTTACGGGCGCTTTAGTGCTGTGCTGCATGACATTTCAGAGCGTATTATTAATACGCAACGTCAAAATAACCGGTTAACAGCTATTTCATCTGCGTTAACTTTTTTACTCGCTCAAACGAGTTTCTTGGTAGTGCTGGTTTTAGCGGGGCTGTTATACACAGAAAATCAACTGACCGGTGCAGAAGTTGCATTGGTGGTTTTTTGTGTACTAGCCGCTTTTGAGCTGGTTACGCCATTACCACCAGCATTACAAATGCTGGGCAAGACTCAAAAAGCCGCTCAGCGTATCAGAGAAGTTGCTGATTTGAAACCAACTACACAAGACCCACTGCAAGAAGTACTGTTACCCCAGGAGTTTGATTTGCATCTTAATGACGTCTGTTTTAGATATTCAGATCAGCAAGCTTGGGTTTTAAAACAGATCAATTTACACATACCCCAAGGTACTAAGTTAGCGATTGTAGGCGCCAGTGGTTCTGGTAAAACCACTTTATTACATTTGCTAATGCGCTATTACGACCCAGAACAAGGGCAGGTGTTGTTAGCAGGAAATTCTTTGGATCACTATGGCTCTGAACCATTAATGACCTGTTTTGGTGTCTTGTCACAACGGAGTCAACTTTTTGCTACAACTATTGAAGAAAATTTATTAATCGCTAAACCTAATGCGACTGCAACAGAGTTAGATGCTGCGATTAAAGCAGCGGGGTTAGAAAAGTTTATTAGTTATTTACCTGAGGGTTTAAATACTTGGGTAGGGGAGAGTGGTGTTAAAGTCTCAGGCGGTGAAGCAAGGCGGATTGCTTTAGCTCGGCTTTATCTTAAAAATGCGCCGATATTAATCTTGGATGAACCGACGGAAGGTTTAGATTCAGAAACAGAACAGGATGTTTTTAAAGCGTTAAGTTTGTTTGCCAAGCACAAAACCGTCATCATGGTCACGCATCGTACAGCGGGCTTAGGTTTGGTAGATCAGGTTTATAAAATGGAACAAGGGTTTTTGAGTCACATCAATCCTTTAGTTATATCTAAAATAGCTGCAATTTAAATGTGTTCGTAACTGTGGATGGGTTGTAATGATGATAAAAATACAGTTCGATTAAGCTGATTGAAAGGGACGCGACTTAGGCATCCCTTTTTTATAGGTGAGATTATGTCTTGCTATTTTCTTTTGCTACGCTGATTAAGTTATCGACGTCTAACATTGAGGTAGCCAATAGTTTAGTTTTATTAGAAAACTCAGCAACACCAGTAGATAACTCTACAGTAACACCTTGTGGAGCTTGGACTTTTTCGCCAATAATGCTTTTAATGCGCAGTGCTATTTCCTCTGCTTTATTTTGTGGTGAACCAGGCATTGCGATTAAAAATTCATCCTCCTCAGTTCTTGCGGCAATATCAACACCACCTCTAATTTCATCTTTAAAACAATTGCTTACTTCTCGTAAAATACCGTCCATTTCATAATGAGCAATATTATTGCGGGTTTTAAAATCGCTTAAATTCAATAGCAAAATTGAAAATGGAAAACCATTGCGTTTCGAGTTTTCAACCTTTTCTTTTAAGCGCACCAACATTGTGTCTTTGGTCATTAAATGTGTGACCGGATCCAAAGTGATATTATCTTTGTCCCAGGCTTCTTGTGCTTCCAATCTAAGTACATTAATAATGCCTAATGAGCAGGCTAGTAATAAACCAAGTATCCAAGTAAAGTACCACATAGTCTGCTCCTAATAAGCTGTATGATCGTTTTGGTGAATATGTTCTGCAGTCACTTTGCCACGTAGCACTCTAAATGCCCACGTGGTGTAAGACAATACGATGGGTAAAAATATTAAAGTGACCCAAAACATAATTTTTAAAGTTCCCAAGCTAGAGCTTGCATCCCAGACTGTTAATGAACTATTAAGGTCTGAACTAGAGGGGATTAAAAAAGGAAACATTGATACGCCGGCTGTTAAAATAATACTTGCTAGCATTAATGAGCTGGTAATAAAAGCTAAGCCAGGGCGATTTAATCGAGACAATAACACCGTTGCAATGCCTGTCAAAAAGGCGAGTGCGGGAATGATCCACAACAGAGGACAATGTCCATAATTAGCTAACCATAAGCCTGAAGCTTTAGACACTGTTTTTGCTAAAGGATTGGAGTAGGTATTAGCAGCGATTGCACTCGTTATTTCGTAACCATCAATATTTGCAATCCAAATACCTGCCAAAGCAAAAACAATCAGTGTAATGAAACCAAATAGAGTCACTGTCGTTTTGCACGCTTGATTAATACTGCCTTCAGTTTTAATTTGTAAATAGACAGCGCCGTGCATAATTAACATGCCTAAGCTAACTAAACCTGCAGCGATAGCAAAAGGATTTAATAAGGCCCAGAAAGAGCCAGTATAGAAAATACGCATATCATTATCAAAATGAAAAGGTACACCTTCTAATAAGTTCCCAAAGGCTACCCCAAAAATTAATGAGGGCACTAAGCCACCAATAAATAGGGCAATATCCCAGTTCTTCCGCCAAGAGGGTGAAGGAAGTTTACTCCGATAATCAAAACCTATCGGCCTTAGAAATAAGGCGAATAGTGTGAGAAGTAATGCAAAATAAAAACCAGAAAAAGCCACTGAATAAGCGAGTGGCCAAGCAGCAAATAAAGCTCCGCCAGCGGTTACTAGCCAAACCTGATTGCCTTCCCAGGTTGCTCCGACACTATTAATAATAATTCGACGTTCGGTGTCATTCTTACCTAGAAAGGGTAATAAGATAGCGACTCCTAAATCAAAACCGCCTGTTATAGCAAAGCCAATTAATAGAGCACCGAGTAATGCCCACCAGATTAAGCGTAGCGTTTCATAGTCAAAAATCATAATGTAGCTCCTGTAGCAATTTCAAAGTGGTAGCGGCCTTTGTGTAGGCTGCTAGGGCCTTGTTTAATAAATTTGAGCATTAAGAACATTTCTATCGCTAAAAATAGCGTATATAAACTGATATAACCGGCTAAACTCAGATAAAGGTCTAGTTCGGTTAATGATGACACGCTTAAAAAAGTGGGTAATATTTCTGCTATTGTCCAAGGTTGTCTGCCAAACTCAGCAACAAACCAGCCTGTTTCACAAGCAATCCACGGAATAGGAATCATAAAAAAACTAGCGCGTAATAACCATGTTTGTCGGCATTTTCTAATTGAACTGGCAATCACGGCAAAGACAAAGATAAACAACATGATAAAGCCACAAGCCACCATGATTCTAAAAGTCCAGAATAAAGGGAGTACTCTCGGTAATGAATATTGTGCGGCTAATTCAATTTGTTCATCAGTAGCATCAACTACTTTTTCGGTATAACGCTTTAATAATAAGCCATAACCCAAATCGGCTTTATTCAGGTTAAATTCTGCCACAGTTGCTTCATCACGCTGGCCTGATCGTAAGGTCTGTAAGCTTTTATAGGCTTTCATACCATTGCGAACGCGTAGGCGATTTTTTTCTAATATTTCTGAAAGCCCTGTGATGGGTTCATCGACTGATCGGGTGCCGATTAAGCCCAATACCCAAGGGATTTGCACCGCATAATGAGTTTCCATGGTCTCTTGATCTGGAATGCCAATAGCAGTAAATGCAGCTGGAGCGGGTTCAGTATGCCACTCGGCTTCAATAGCGGCTAGTTTAGCTTTTTGGACTTCGCCATCGGTATACCCACTTTCATCACCTAAGACGATAACGGATAAGATGGCGGCTAAACCAAAACCGGCAGCAATCGTATATGAGCGTTGCGCAAAAGCAGCATCTCGACCCTTTAACATATAGAAAGCACTGATCCCTAAAACAAACGCAGAGGCTGTGGTGTATCCCGCAGCAACTGTGTGTACAAACTTAACTTGTGCTGCAGGATTAAAGAGTAAGGAGCCAAAGCTAGTGAGTTCCATACGCATGGTTTCATAGTTGAAATCTGCACCCACTGGGTTTTGCATCCAGCCGTTAGCTACCAAAATCCATAAAGCCGATAAATTGGTGCCTAAAGCGACTAACCAAGTAACTAGTAGGTGTTGGCCTTTACCTAATTTATCCCAGCCAAAGAAAAACAAGCCAACAAAAGTAGATTCAAGAAAGAAGGCCATTAAGCCCTCAATGGCTAAGGGCGCACCGAAAATATCACCGACATAATGCGAGAAGTAAGACCAATTCATGCCGAATTGAAACTCCATCGTTAAGCCTGTGGTAACCCCTAGGGCAAAGTTAATGCCGAATAATTTCCCCCAGAACTGGGTCATATCTTTATAAATCTCTTTACCTGTCATTACGTAAGTAGATTCCATAATGGCCAGTAAAAAGGATAAACCTAAGGTAAGGGGGACAAATAAGAAATGATATAAGGACGTCGCAGCAAACTGCCAGCGAGATAAATTAACTATAGATTCTGAAATCATGAGTTCCTCTTTTAGAGTTTAAGCCTTAATAAACTGGGCGATTTTAAACAGTATTGAGTTGAGAGAGCCAATACCTTGGGGTTGAACGTGCATTTTAATTGTAAAAATAATATTTATTATTGTATCTAATTAAAAGATTTATATATCTAATTAAAAGATTTATGATAAAGTTATTCCATTGTAAAGTCTAATGGTATTTAAATTCATATTTGGGGCTTCAGATAAATAGAGTTTTTCATTAGACGGCTTAATTTCATTATTTAGTGGTAACGTAATGATTTTTTTAAACTTGGTTTCAAGTATGATGTGAAATGCTCTGCATACTTGAAACCAAGAAAGTATTTAACACTATATCACCTTATAAATATAGTGTTAATTGAGGATGGTTAACAAGAATAATAACAAGTAGTAATGAGGAGTGTGTAGCATGGCGCGAATAGTTGTTTTAGGTGCAGGCATTGGTGGCGTACCAATGGCTTATGAAATGAAAGAAACGGTTGGTAAAAATCATGAAGTTATTGTTATTTCTGATAGCCCTACTTTCCACTTTGTCCCCTCCAACCCTTGGGTTCCACCCAAATGGCGTAAACCAGAAGACTTAAAAATTGAGTTAGCACCGGTATTAAAAAAGAAAGGCATTGAATTTATTCAAAAAGCAGCGGTAAAAATAGAACCCAACACTAATCAAGTATTGTTGGATGATGGTTCTGCTGTAGTGTATGACTTTTTAATTATTGCGACTGGCCCACGTTTAGCTTTTGATGAAATTCCAGGCTTAGGGCCTGATGGATTTACGTCGTCAGTTTGTCATGTCGATCATGCCGCTGTGGCTGCCCAAGACTGGGAAAAATTTATGGAAAATCCTGGTCCTATTGTTATTGGTGCTGTGCAAGGTGCGTCTTGCTATGGCCCCGCTTATGAATATTTAATGATTCTGGAAACTGAATTACGTAATCGTAAAGTGCGTGATAAAGTCCCAATGACATTTGTTACCGCAGAACCTTATATTGGTCATCTTGGTTTAGGTGGAGTGGGCGACACTAAAGGGTTATTAGAAAGTGCTTTGCGTGATAAATCTATTAAATGGATTACCAATGCTAAGGTCGATAAGATTGAAGAAGGCATGATGTTCGTTACAGAAGTGGATGATGAAGGTCTTGATAAGAAAAAGCACGAATTACCTTTTAAACATTCAATGATGTTGCCTGCCTTTACAGGTATTGATGCGGTTCGAAATGAGGCGGCAGAAGGCTTAGTCAATCCACGTGGTTTTGTGTTGATTGATGAACATCAACGTAATCCGACTTTCAAAAATATATACTCGGTTGGGGTTTGTGTGGCATTACCTCCAGTTGAAAAAACACCGTTACCCGTAGGTACACCGAAAACAGGCTATATGATCGAATCGATGGTGACAGCAACTGCCCATAATATTGCAGAGCAATTAGCTGGTAAAGAACCCACACATCATGCGTCTTTAAATGCACTATGTTTAGCAGATTTTGGTGATTCTGGTGTAGCGTTTTTGGCGATTCCTCAAATTCCTCCACGTAATGTAACGTGGTCTGCACACGGTAAATGGGTGCATTTAGCTAAGATTGGTTTTGAGAAATACTTTATGCGTAAAATTAGACGAGGCATCAGTGAGCCATTCTATGAAAGGATGATGCTTAAATTAATGGGTGTTGTGCGTATAAAAGGTCATTAATATGAATGTCGATAGAATTGTAGTTGCTGTGGCCGGTAGTTTTATCTTAGTGAGTTTGTTATTGGCGCATTATCATTCAGAAATGTGGTTATGGTTTACAGCATTTGTTGGCGCTAACTTATTTCAATCGGCATTGACTGGTTTTTGCCCGATGGCAATGATACTTAAAAAATTAGGTATTAAGTCTGGTTGTGCTTTTTGAGTATATAAATTAATTGTAAAGAGATTAATGTACCTTGGTCTGTTTTTTGGAGCAGGGTATATGTTTTCTTTAAATATAAGCACTAAGACTTTACGGAAAGATCATGCTTAAAAAAAATATACTGTGTTGGGCCAGCAGTTTTGTAATAACGGGTTTATTCTCGACTTCCGCAATAGCGGTTGATGTTGTAAAACCTACCGATCGTAACAAAGATTCAGTTGAAAAAATAGCGAATCAGTCGTTTACTTTAGATCAAGCTATTGATTATGCCATTGCTAATAATCCAGATTTACAGATTGCCATAGATCGAATTAATCAAGCAGATGCTCAATTGGGTGTAGCTTTATCGGCATTTTATCCGCAAGTTTCCGCAAAAGTGGGTTACGAAACATCTAATAATCCTGCGCAAGTTTTTTCTATGATTGTTGCGCAACGAGACTTTAATTCAAATTCGATAGCTAATATTAATGATCCTGGATACAGACAAAATTTCCGTCCCGAAATAATAGGTAAAGTCTCTCTTTTTCGCGGGGGGCAAGACTATCAAAATAGTAAAGCAGCCGAGTTAGGTATTGATGCCGCTGAATTTGAACGATCCTCTATTCATAATGCCTTAATTCAAGCGGTAACCGCGACTTATTATGCTTATCTAGCAGCTTTAGAAGCACAAAAAATTGCCCAGAATTCAATAGCGGCTATTGATAGTGAATTAAAGCAAACGCGGATAAAACATGCAGCAGGAACAGTACTTAAATCTGATGTATTGTCACTAGAAGTTAAATTAGCGGAAGCACAAGAAGCCTTAATTAGAGCAGCTAATGGCATAGAAACGACTAAAGTAAATCTAGCCAATTTACTGGGTTTACCTAACCAGCAAGATTTTAATATCGCGTCATCTTCTATTTTTACCCCTCCTAAGCTCGTTAATTCTTTTAATGAATTACTTGAGCAGGCCATGAGCCAAAGACCTGAAGTTAAAGCAGCAGCTAATCAGGTTGAAATTGCACAACATAAAATAAAAAGCGCACAGGGAGCTTATTTACCTAAGGCAGATGCTTACGTTAGTTATGGACAAAATAGTCAAACACCTGGCTTTTCTAGTAGCAAAGAAAATGTTACAGCAGGGATCGCCGTCGAAATGGATTTGTTTTCGGGATTTAATACCCAGAAACAAGTCAGAATGGCTGAATTAAAAGCAGCAGAAGCGACTGAAACAGAACGCAAAACTAAATTATCTATTGAGCAAGAAGTTAAAACGGCCTATTTAAAACTTCAAGAAGGTTTAGCTCGAGTTCATGTAACAGATGTATCTGTAGAAGCTGCGGATGAAGCCTTAAGGCTGGTTAAAGAAGAAAGGCAGGCAGAGGTGGTCACTGTTACGCGGTATATTGAAGCGGAAGTCGCTAAGAATACAACTAAATCAAATTCTATTGCAGCGCATTATGATGCCTTAAGTGCTGAAGCCGCATTAAAGAAAGCCATTGGTGCTTGGAAATAAAGGAACTCACATGACACAAAACGAACCTAAAAACATGAATAAATTGCTGTCCATTGCAGGGGCTGTTTTCGCTTTGATTTTGTTACTTCTTTATATGCAAGGTAGCTTCGTTAGTAAGGTGGCTCCTGGGGTCATAGAAAAAACGGCAGATTTAAAACGATCAACTGCTCAAACCAGTGTCGTAGAGAAAAAACAAGTCGACGATGTTATGAGTTGGCCGGGTACTGTAAAGTCCAGAACCGTGGCGAATATTGCCCCTAAAATGACAGCTCGTATTTTAGAAATTAAGGTTCATGCTAGTGATAAGGTTAAGCAAGGTGATGTGTTGGCACGTTTAGATGAGCGTGATATCGCGGCTCAAGAACAAGCCAGCTTAGCGGTGTTGGCAGGAGCCATTGCAGAGGGTAATCGTGCTAAGGCCGACGCAGACCGTATCCAAAGTTTATATGCCAAAGAAGCAGCAACGAAGGAACATCTTGATACTATTATCGCGCAAGATAAAGCCGCGCAAGCTAGAGTAAATCAAGCAAATAGTACGCTTAACGAAGTTAAATCTTTACAGGCAGATACTTTATTGCGTGCTCCATTTGATGGGGTTGTACTTAAACGTTTTAAAGAACCCGGTGATATGGGGTTGCCGGGCGTCCCTGTCATTTCTTTACAAGCACCCCAAGGATTAAGATTAGAGGCTGATGTGCCTACCAGTTGCGCAAGCCAATTCACTATTGGGATGCACGCTAAAGTGCGAATTGACACCTTAGGAAAAACGGTAATAGCTCAAATTGATGAAATTAGTCCTGATGTCGATGCACAGACTAGAACACAATTGATTAAGGTGACTTTACCGACTATGACGGGTTTGCAAGCCGGTTATTTTGGTTGGTTAGAACAAGGTTGTGCTCAACATGAAGCCTTATTAATTCCTGTTAGCGCAGTTCAACATATTGGCCAATTAGAAGTTGTTAAAGTGTTGGCAGAAGGGCATCAGGTCATGCGGCATATAAGAACCGCTAAAGTTTTTGGTGACCAGATTGAAGTGATTTCTGGTTTAGTCGCAGGTGAAGTTGTTATTAGTAATCCACAGCAGGCACAATAATGACTGATCAACAAAACTCCAAGCCTCATCGTGGCTTGACCACAAAGATTGTTGAAATCTTTACAACCTCTCAGTTATCTATTTTATTTTTAATCATATCGCTGCTGGCTGGGGCGGCGGCTTTAATGTTAACTTCGCGAGAAGAAGATCCACAGATTGTAGTGCCTGTGATGGATGTGTTGATTGAATATCCTGGTGCCTCCAGCGAAGAAGTCGAGAAATTAGTTTCTACTCCCTTGGAAGTTTTACTCAAACAAATTGAAGGCGTGGAGTATGTTTATTCCATCTCCAAACCCGGTGCAGCCGTTGTAACTGTAAGATACTTGGTTGGTCAGTCTTTTGAGGACAGTTTAGTTAAAACCTGGGATAGATTGATGTCTAATCAGCATCTTATTCCTGCGGGTGTCACGCATTGGAAAGTGGCTCCGGTAGAAATAGATAATGTGCCGATCGTTTTGTTGTCATTGTCCCCACAAAGTTCGCATTATGACGCGATGGCTTTACGTCGTATTGCAGATGAATTAATTGTTTCTTTAAGAACAGTTGCCGATGTTGGTAAAAGTTGGGTCGTGGGTGGTGAGCAACGCCAAGTATCTATCTATGCTAATCCTGTAAATCTAGCCGCTTATAATTTGACTTTAATGGATATCACGCAGGCACTTGCTAGTGCTAATGTTAATGTTCAGGCAGGTAGTTTTGAACGTAATAATCATGAAATTGCCTTAGAAGTCGGTCCACATTTTAGTTCGCCAGCAGAGGTTAGTTCATTAGTCTTAAAGAATATTACGGGACGACCTATTTATTTAAGAGATGTTGCACGTGTTGAGGATGGACCTGCTGACGTAAATCATTATACGCGTATTGGTTTTGGACCTGCTGTATCTGAAATGCCAACGGTAGGTAAAGCCACTGGCGATCAGCCGCAAGTGGGTCAAGAGCGTCAGATGGTAACGGTAGCGGTCGCTAAACGTAAAGGCAGTAATGCGGTAGATGTGGCTAAAGCCGTCATCGCAAATGCAGAAAGCCTGCGAGGTACTTTAATTCCAGAAGATGTATTGCTAACCATTACGCGTGATTATGGTGAAACGGCGAATCATAAAGTCAACGAATTGGTGAAGCATTTAAGTTTTGCAATCGTTATTATTGTGGTGTTATTGGCGTTCTCTTTGGGATTAAAGGAATCTTTTATTGTTTCGATCGCCGTGCCGATGACTTTGGCACTCACTTTATTATTGGATTATATTTCTGGCTATAGTATTAATCGGGTTACCTTATTTGCTTTGATTTTATCCCTAGGTTTATTGGTTGATGATCCTATAGTGGATGTGGAGAATATTCATCGACATTATAAATTGCGTAAAGAATCGCCTTTACAAGCTTTATTAACAGCGGTTGATGAAGTCAGGCCGCCGACTATTTTGGCGACCTTTACCGTTATCGTTTCATTTTTACCGATGTTTTTTATTACGGGCATGATGGGGCCATATATGGCACCTATGGCATTTAATGTGCCTATTGCCATGATCGTATCTTTAATTGTTGCCTTTACAGTGACACCTTGGGCAAGCTTCAAGTTATTGCAAGGTGAGTATCACAAGCACGTTGATGAAGTGCCCGAAGACTTTAAACAGAGTGCCATTTATAAAATGTACCGTTCTGCTTTAGGGCCTTTGTTAGCCACTACTGGGCGTGCTAAATTATTTTTACTTGTGGTGTTTATTGCTTTCGTAGGTTCAACTTTGTTGGCCGTCACTCGCGCTGTGCCACTTAAATTGTTGCCGTTCGATAATAAAAACGAATTGCAAATCATGATAGATATGCCACGCGGTGCGAGTTTAGAGAATACTGATCAAGTCGCGCGTGCTTTAGGTAGTTACTTGGCTACCGTTAATGAGGTGACGGATTATCAAACATACACTGGCTTAGCCGCGCCTATGGATTTTAATGGTATGGTGCGCCATTATTATTTACGTAGTGGCGGACATTTGGGAGAAGTGCGTCTTAATTTATTACCCAAAGATCAAAGAGAGCAGCAGTCTCATGAAATAGCTTTACGTATTAGACCTGAGATAGAAAAAATTGCTAAACACTATGGCGCGAATCTTAAGATTGTTGAGATTCCACCCGGTCCGCCAGTGCTTTCAGATTTGGTCGCCGAAGTGTATGGGCCACCAGAGGCGAGTATAGACAGTTTAATATCGGTTTCTAAACGCATTAGAGCGGATATGGAAAAAACCGAAGGTGTAGTGGATGTGGATGATTTCTCTGAAGCAGCACATGACAAAGTACGATTTAATCTGAACAGAGAAAAAGCCGCCTTATCGGGTGTAAGTGTTGCGCAGGTGGCAGAAACCTTACAGATAGCACTGGCAGGAAAACAAGTGGGTAGTGTGCATTTAGATAGTGAACGGCAAGCCTTAGATGTAAATTTGCAATTACCTCGGGAATTACGCTCCTCAGAACTTGATTTATTGGCGTTACGGGTAAGAACAGATACGGGCGCATTAATCCCTTTAAGTGAAATTGGTACAGCGTCAACAGTGGTTGAAGATCAGCCTATTTTTCATAAGAATTTACAGCGTGTTGCTTATGTTGTTGCCAGTATGGCGGGACGTAGTCCAGTTGAAGCCGTATTTGATCTTAATGATGTTTTAGCAGAACGACCATTACCTAAGGGTTATAAGGCAGAGTTAGCAGGTGAAGGTGAGTGGAAAATTACCGTTGATGTGTTTCGTGACCTTGGCTTGGCTTTTGCGGCAGCCTTGGTGATGATCTACGTTTTATTGGTGGGTCAAACGGGTTCTTTAACGGTGCCTTTGGTGATGATGATTGCCATACCGCTCACTGTTATTGGCATTATGCCGGGCTTTTGGATATTAAATCAATTGATGACCACGCCGATTGCCGGTTATCCTAATCCTATCTATTTTACGGCTACCGCGATGATAGGCATGATTGCCTTAGCCGGTATTGTGGTTAGAAACTCTATTATATTAATTGATTTTATTGAGCGGTTACGCGCTCAAACGGGCGTAACTTTAACGGATGCCTTAATAGAAGCCGGGGCTATTCGCCTAAGACCTATCTTTTTAACGGCAGGTGCAGCTATGTTTGGTGCCTTTGTGATTATCTTAGATCCTATATTTTCTGGCTTGGCGTGGAGCTTTATTTTTGGGATTTTTGCATCGACTTTATTTTCGTTGCTGGTTATCCCGGTGGTTTATTTCTTAATAAATAGAGATAAGACGGTAGGTTGATGACAGTGAATTATGATTTGATCGCCTTTATAGTGAGTACGGTTTTAATACTGACCTACTATTTATCTTTAAAGGGGTTAGTGCGTAGTAAACCAGAAAGAAGCGTGCATACATTCAATGCTAAAGTTCGAGTTGAATGGGTTAATAAGGTAATGGGTAACGATAATATGAATATATTAGCCGTCCAAACCTTACGTAACTCAGTAATGGCAGCCAACTTTATGGCATCAACGTCAATCTTATTAATAATGGGTGCTTTAAATCTAAGTGATAAAGTTCAACAATGGGTGTCCTTATGGCCCTTAAGTGCAACACTGCAGGGTTATTCAGCAGACATCTGGCAAATTAAATTAGGCTTGTTACTGCTAGATTTTGCCGTTGCGTTCTATTATTTTTCTATGGCTATTCGACTCTTTAATCATGTGGGTTATATGATTAACCTGCCTAGAGAAACGACGGTTTGTAATGATTTGTTCAAACAAACGTGTGCTTATTTGAATAAGGCGGGACGTTATTATTCTTTAGGTACGCGTGCTTTCTTTTTAAGCTTGCCGATTATCCTGTGGTTCTTTGGACCGCATTTTTTAATAGTAGGGACATTAATATTGATGTGTGGACTTATTGTATTGGATAAAGTGCCTAGCTAGATTGCTAATAATGTTTTTATAGCTATAAACTTAATGTCTAAATTTGGATTTTTATCTATAAAGGTTGAGATGGTAATTGGGAGAAAATATGAGTAAAAAAATAGTTCTAATGTTTTATCTAGGTTTTATCAGCGTAACCGCCCCTACAATGGTTGTATCAGCTAGCTTAAATAATGAGAGTTCTTACAGTGACTCAAAATCTCAGTCTTTGCACAGAGGTACTGAGAATACTGATGAATCTCAAATTAGCTTTTTTGTTGTACCCGCTGTCGTTGTCGGGTTATCCTTAGCCTTCCTATTTTTCAATAGAAAGTGATTGTTATGTTTAAACGATATGAGGTTTTTTTAAAATCTTATCCTATTTATATTTAATCAATCTGATAGCAAAAAAACCTAACTACTTTAAAAGATAATAAAATTTTATGGATACTGATTTTTGGATTGAAAGTTGGAGTCAAAATAGAATTGGTTTCCATCAAAAAGACTTTAATAAACATCTTGTCAAGTTTTGGGAACAATTAAATATACCAAATGACGGTATGGTCTTTGTGCCGTTATGTGGCAAGAGCCTTGATCTTCTATGGTTAAAACAACAAGGTCATCATGTTGTTGGTATAGAAGTCAGTGAGCTTGCAGTAAGCACATTTTTTTCTGAGAATAACTTAGATTATACTCAGAGTCAGCAAGATAATTTAGTTCGGTGGGAATCTGAACAGTTAATTATATGGCAGGGTGATTTTTTTAATTTAAATCAACATCAGCTAAATAATGTAGCGGGTGTTTTTGACCGCGCATCACTAGTTGCTCTCCCTGTTGCGTTGCGCGAGAAATATGCCCAACATTTGAAAAATATTTTACCTAATAATACCCAGATCTTATTGCTTACCTTTGAGTATGATCAGGCTAAAAAAGTTGGACCACCTTTTTCAGTGAGTGAGGCTGATGTTCAGGCACTTTATGAGGATAAGTATAAAATTAAATTATTATTTCAAGAAGACGTTATTAATGACTATCCTCAGTTTAAAGATCAAGGCTTAAATAGCCTGGAGGAAAAGATTTTTTTACTCAAGCCCTATTGATGATCGATCAATAGTACGATTAACACTTGGTGTGTTAAAGCATCCTTAATGCTGCTTTAGAGGCTCGTAAAGCAGCATTAAGGTCTTTCGGATTTAGGCTACTTTACCTGCTGCAGTCGCTTCTGGTACTTCAATTAATCTACCTGTAGTGCATTCATAGATATAACCATAAACTGGGATATCAGATGGCACTAATGGGTGGTTTTTGATACGTAGTACATCTTCTAAAACACTGGCAGTTTGTTCTTTTATGGTTAACCAGTTGATGTAACTGCCTTCAGCAGAACCATGACCTTCACAGCAATCATGCCAGCCATTTTCATCGATTGAGGCAGTTTTTAAGCTGCTTGCCAACAAATCACTCATGATCTCATTGTTAAACAATTCCATACCGCAATTCGTGTGGTGAATAACAAACCACTCACGAGTACCTAATAATTTGTAAGAAATAACCAAAGAACGGATAGCATCATCACTGGCACGACCGCCAGCATTACGAATAACATGCGCATCACCTTCTGATAAGCCAGCATATTTAGCTGGATCTAAACGTGCATCCATACACGTTAAGATGGCAAACTGCCTTGCAGGTGGCAGGGCTAACTCACCTTTGTCACCAAAGTTGTTTACATAATCTCTGTTTGCAGATAAAACTTCGTTTAATATTTTGCTCATAAAATTCTCGCTTTTATAATTATTAGGCAATAAAAAACCGTTTTAACTGGCCAAAGAATTAACCTATTAAAACGGCATATAACTATCTCCGAGCGCAAGTATACATTAATAGATATAAGTGGGTAATAGGTCTATAAATTTATAAAATATAAACTTTAAGTTTATAATGCGCACATGGATAAATTAAATAATATGCGGGTTTTTTGTCGTATTGTGGAATTAGGTACTTTTGCTGCAGTAGCGCGCGAAATGAATCTTTCTGCAATGATGATTAGTAAATATATGACTCAATTAGAAGAGTCATTGGGCGTTGCTTTATTAAATAGAACCACACGTCAAATTAGCTTAACCGAAGCGGGTGAAATTTATTTTCATCGAAGCAAACAGCTCATGGATGATTTTGCAGAATTAGATGAGCATACATCCCAATTAGGTCAACATGTTAAAGGTACTTTAAAAATTAGTGCTCCTATAGATTTTGGTGGTCTTTATATGGTGAGTGCTATTGAGGCTTATCTGCAAAAATATCAAGATGTTAGGGTGTTGATGACGTTACATAATAATCGGGTTGATTTAAGTAAGGGTAGTTTCGATTTATCCTTATTAGTTACTGTGAGTTTAGATTTAGGTGTGGTGGCTAGAAAACTTGCAGAAACTCGTTTATGTACTTACGCTTCTCCTGAATATATTGAAAAATATGGTATGCCTGAACATATTGATCAATTAACATCCCATCGATGTTTACTTTATATTGATACGCCGCATCATGATTACTGGTTATTTAATCAAGACGCGCAAGAAGTCAAAGTTAAGCCCAACTGGCATTTTTGTTCAAATAATGGTCGAGCATTGTGTCAGGCTGCGGCATTAGGCATGGGAATTACGCAAGTGCCCGAAATATCCGCGCTTAATTATGTCCAACAAGGCAAACTAATAGAAATTTTGCAAGATTTTAGAATCCCTCCTTTAACCATTTACGCTACCTATTTACAGAGACGTTTTTTACCGGCTAAGCTAACAACATTCGTTGATTTTATGGTGGAATATTTCGCAGAGTTAACACCCAATGAAATGTTTTAGTAACAAATAGGTTAAGGTCATTTAATTGAAAACAAGCCGTGGTGTTTAAGCAAGCAGTATAAAAAACAAAAATTATTATATATACTGCTTGGGTATTTATCTCTATTACAACAACAATATAATTACATTTTAATTGAGGGGGGATTATGAATTTTAAAATAACTACGTTGAGTGCGGCTTTCTTATTAAGCATGGCTAGTCTTTCTGCTAATGCTGATGAAACCTGTGCTTCGCCCTATATGGCTAAGATTACTGGTCAAGAAGATTTCGTTTATATTTGGACTTTAGGCGCAGAAGGCGTGGGTGACGAACAAGACAAACTCGTGACTGTTGATGTGAATCCTAAGTCTGTTCAATACGGTAAAGTGATTGGCAGTTTATCGGTCGGTGGTCGAAATGAAGCGCATCATTCAGATTTTACAGATGATCGTAAATTTCTATGGGCCGGTGGCTTGGACACCAGCAAGATATTTATCTTTGATGTGGCAACCGATCCAGCTAAGCCAACATTGACTAAAACGATTACCGATTTTGTGGCTAAAAGTGGCGGTGTAGTTGGGCCACATAGTTTGTATGCCTTGCCAGGACGGATGATTATTACCGCTTTATCTAACAATAAAGATCATGGTGGGCGTACAGCTCTAGTTGAATATAGCAATGCAGGCGATTATATAGCGACTTATTGGTTACCGACTGACAGTAATTTAGAGGGTGCTATTAAATCTGGAAAATATGCTGATGGTTACAATTACGATGTCAGAGTGTTACCGCGTAAAAACTTGATGCTAACGTCTTCATTTACGGGTTGGTCAAACTATATGATGGATTTCGGTAAAATGTTAGCCGATCCAGAAGCCATGAAGCGTTTTGGTAACACTGTCGTGCAATGGGATTTAAGCAGTCGTCAACCTAAAAAAGTATTTGACGTACCTGGAGCGCCATTAGAAATTCGTTGTGCTTGGGATGAAAAGCATAACTATTGCTTTACCAGTACTGCGCTGACTTCAAAAATCTGGTTGATTTATCAAGATGAGAAGAACGAATGGCAAGCAAAAGATGTCGCTGATATTGGGGAGCCTGCCAAAATTCCATTGCCCGTGGATATTTCAATTTCAAGTGATGATCAAAGCTTATGGGTGAATACGTTTATGGATGGCAAAACTCGTCGTTTTGATATCAGTGATCCATTTCATCCAAAACAAGTATTCGAACAAAAAATCGGTGCTCAAGTGAATATGGTTTCATCCAGTTGGGATGGTAAAAGACTCTATTTTACCTCATCATTATTGGCTAACTGGGATAAAAAAGGTGCTGATAATGAACAGTACTTTAAATCTTATAGCTGGGATGGTACTAAGTTGATAGAACAATTCTCAATTGATTTTACTAAAGAAAAGTTGGGTAGAGCACATCAAATGCGCTTTGGTGCTTACTCATTATATGGCAAAGAAGCTAAAGTTAAACTGTAAGTCTGTGTTGATTTAAAAAGCGGTTCCTGCATTTTAATGCCCTCTTCTGTACTGCGGTGCTATGAAGAGGGCGTTCAAGAAATAGTAAACCTATTCCCATGTGACACCCTCATTTACAGGGCACAAAGCCTCATGAAAACTTCTTATTTACTTAGTGTTTTCTTAATCCTGCTAAGCACTGTCGCACATTCTCAAGATTCAAAATCTTTAGCCGTCGGTTACTCCAAGCTCCCATTTGAATTACCCGCTGCAGGTAGTTATCGCTTACCCGTCATTAGTCCTGCGGCTGACGGCGAGGTGTTGACTAGCGAAAACCAACCTAAGCGACTGCATCAGTTTATGGGTAGTAAGCTCGTATTATTGAGTTTTATTTATGCGACCTGCAGTGATGTTAATGGCTGTCCTTTAGCCACCCAAGTGTTGCATAAAATTAGTCAACAATTGCAGAAGCAACCGGAGTTAGCAGACAAATTACGCTTGTTAACCTTAAGTTTTAATCCCTCTCACGATACGCCTGATAAGATGCGCCAGTACAGTGAGGGCTTTAAAACCGGTCTGTTTGATTGGCAGTTTCTAACGACCCGTGACGAAACGGCCCTGCAGCCTATACTCAATGCTTATCAGCAAAACGTACAGAAAATAGTCGATGAAAAAGGTCAGTTTACCGGTACTTATTCCCATTTACTGCGAGTGTATCTAATTGATACTGATAAAAATGTCCGCAATATTTACAGTGTTGATTTTTTACATGCTGACACGGTCATTAATGATATTAAAACCCTATTAATGGGCGCTCAATCATCTGTCGAATCAATGCCGGCCAAAGTCGCGGGCTTATATGAAGCAGGTGATAATAAACAAAACTATCAGGATGTTGATTATCAAACCCGTTCGGTCGCCTTAACTCAGCGTCAAGGCAAAGCCATTGAGCTGATTAAATATATTAATAATCCGCCATTAGGGTTACCTAAAATACCTCAAACCAAAGACAACCCAGTGACCACCGCTAAGATTGCTTTAGGACGTAAATTATTTTACGACCGTCGGCTGTCTTTAAATAACACCTTTTCCTGTGCGATGTGCCATATCCCAGAACAGGGCTTTAGTAATAATGAAATGACTACAGCGGTTGGGATAGAAGGGCGGAGTGTGCGTCGGAATAGTCCGACCCTTTACAATGTGGGTTACGCGCAGCTTTTATTTCATGATGGTCGAGAAAATAGTTTAGAGCAGCAGGTATGGGGGCCATTACTGTCGCATAACGAAATGGCTAATCCATCTATCGGGTATGTCGTGGATAAACTAAAAAACAGTCCCGATTATCAGCGTTTATTTGCCCAAGCGTTTCATAAAGGCCCGACCATGGAAACCATAGGGCAGGCGATAGCGAGTTATGAGCGTAGCCTAAATTCCGCGGATTCAGCGTTTGATCGATGGTATTTCGGCAAGCAGTCAGAAGCTGTAAACGAGAATGTTAAGCGTGGTTTTGGTTTATTTTCTGGTAAAGCAGGCTGTAGTGCGTGTCATTCTATCGATAGGGACTTAGCTTTATTCTCGGATCAAAAACGCCATAATACCGGTATTGGTTATGCGGCTTCTATGCAGAAAGATCCCGAGCAACAAAAGGTGCAAGTAGCTCCTGGGGTTTTTGTTGATGTCTCAAAACAAAGCTTAGCGGGTTTAAATATCGAAAAGCCCAATGACCTAGGGCATTACGAAATGAGCCAAGATCCGAAAGATCGTTGGTCTTACAAAACACCCACACTCCGTAATATAGCGCTGACTGCGCCTTATATGCATAACGGTTCTTTAGCGACCTTAGCAGACGTGGTGAGATTTTATAATCACGGCGGTATTGCTAACGAGAACTTATCACCTTTAATTAGGCCTTTGAATTTATCAGATTCTGAGCAAGCGGATTTAGTGGCATTTTTGATGGCCTTAACGGGGAGTAATGTTAACGATTTGGTCTCGGATGGTTTTGCTGCGCCGATAGGTGACTTTTTAGCAGTTCCTTAGGAAAACTGATAACAGTTCTTTTGTTAAATCGTTTTGTATTTCCCGAACGGGAAACTTTACTTGCATTATTAGTTAATCTATCCAATAATTACCGAACGGTAAATTTTAGTGCTATCACTATGATAATAATTCAATCAACACAGCAACTTGGGCAGGTGTTGCGTTGCGCTCGTAAACAACTTGGGCTAACTCAGCCGCAGTTGGCTTTGGTGGCTGGTGTAGGTGTGAGATTTATTGTTGATTTAGAAGCAGGAAAACCCACCCTTCGTCTTGAAAATGTCTTGAGAGTCATTGATGCGTTAGGAGGGATTATTAACTTAAATGGATTGCCAGTGGATAAATCTACTAATGAAGCATGAACTCGCCGTCTGGTTATTTAGTGAGCGTGTTGGAACTTTGGCACTCATTGATGGGCGGCTTAATTTTTGGTATACATCCAACTGGTTAGCATCATCAAATGCAGTGCCTTTATCCTGCTCATTGCCATTACAAACTGAACATTTCGACGATCACAAAACGCGCCCTTTTTTTGCAGGTCTTTTACCAGAAGGCAAATTGCGTCGTTTAATAGCTCAGCAATTTCATGTCTCAGGTCAAAATGATTTTGCGTTACTAGATTTAATGGGTGGAGAATGTGCCGGCGCAGTTAGCTTTTTAAATTCGAGCCAAGGGTTATCTAACGTCGTTATAAATGATAATGTGCAGTGGCTAAGTGATGAAGAGATTATCGCTATCCTTGATGAATTACCCAGTCATCCCTTGCTGGCCGGAAATGATGGTTTACGTTTATCTCTCGCGGGAGCGCAAGATAAATTACCAGTCATTGTGCTAGATGCAAAAATTGGTTTACCTCTATACGGTACTCCCAGTTCTCATATTCTAAAACCAGCGATACAGGCAGTTGAGGACAGTGTTATTAATGAAGGTTTTTGTTTAGCTCTTGCCGAAGCGATAAAACTCAAGCCAGCAAGAAG
This sequence comes from uncultured Methylococcaceae bacterium, assembly GCA_903873165.1. Lineage (GTDB taxonomy): Bacteria > Pseudomonadota > Gammaproteobacteria > Methylococcales > Methylomonadaceae > Methylobacter_C. The sequence continues at coordinate 56,331 of CAIQNQ010000211.1, forward strand.
CAAAATACATATGGTTAAAGATCGAAAGTTTCTGCTCGTAGAGCGTTACGATCGTTTATATGATAATAACGGCCATCGGCAACGTTTGCACCAAGAGGATTTTTGCCAAGCATTAAGTGTCGTACCGGAAATGAAATATCAAAACGAAGGTGGGCCGACTTTGGCGCGGTGTTTTGATTTGCTGCGGCGCATAACACGACCCAGTGCCCCACAACTGATGCGTTTATTTGATTATGTAATATTCAATACACTGATTGGCAATCATGATGCTCATGCTAAGAATTTTTCATTGCTATATTTAGATAAAGTAGCTGTTTTGTCTCCACTTTATGACGCGCTCTCGACTGCGATTTATCCAACATTAACTCCTAAAATGGCGATGAAAATTGGTAGTAAATACAAGTTTAGTGAGGTCGAAGCAAAGCATTGGGAACAGTTTGCAGAAAGTGCTGGCTTATCAAAAGCACAAACTAAAAAGCGTATTGTAGAGATGGCAAAATTACTACCTATCGCCGCATATAAACTCCAGTTAGACCCTAGAGCAGGGTTTACGGGTAACGCTGTTGTTCAGCGTATCATTGTCTTAATCAATCAACGCTGTAAGTTAACTATTCAGAGACTTACGTCTGTTGATGCGTCGTAATTATTCAGCCCCGCCCTCAAGCGCTTATGAATAGCCTTATCCGATTGCATCTATGCTATGATAATTTCAAAAGCAAATGACAAGAGTTTTGGACAAGGCATGGAACGAGGAGTTAAACAAATGGCTTTAAGAATCCAAAAGCGGGCTGGTTCTCTAAATGCCGGTAAAAAGAAAATCGATCGCGGCAATAATTTCGCCTCGGTAATTAGCTAAAGAGCCTTCACATTGACTTAATATTCGACTTGAAACACTAGCGATTTGATGAGTTAATAGATAATACTCCTGTCCTTTTAGGGTCATTTTTGGACATAGATTCTTAGGATAAGCGTTTTCAAGAGAAGAGGTAGACGTTAACGGGATTACGACTCTGGAGTTAAGATCGTTTAGTAAGGTATCTTGAACATCGACTATAAATGGGTAGGTATTATGAGTGTCATTATCTAGGTTAGCGTAATAATCAAACTGAGCCATCAGAATGCTCGGTGTTTATCGGCAAAAAGCCCGTGTGTGTTTGCTAGTTTATTACAGTTATCTATCGCCTGTTTGTTCTCATTTAGCCATTTATTCCTTCGAGCAGTTTTTAATTCGTTAAGCAAAGCGGCTTCGAATGTAGCAGATAAATTCAATTTTAGTGCTTTTGCTTCTTGAAGTAATTCGCTATTAACACTAAGATTAGTTGGTTTTTTAGGGGCGTTTAAATTAAAAGCTTGTCTCATTTTCTTTCTCTTTCTCTTTCTCTTTTTCCAGAAAACTGCTATGCGCAGATGTTATGCGCATTAACTGAGCAAGTCAATTGTAATTATTCAGTCCCTCCCCTCATGCACTTATGAATAGCCTTATCTAACTGCATCTATGCTATGATAATTTCATACTAACCTCTTATATCAAGTCGTTATTGCTTGAGTTTAAATGAGAAAATCATGTGTAGAATAAATCCCCGTGTAGACTTTGCCTTTAAAAAGCTGTTTGGTAGTGCAGAAAATAAGGATTTGTTAATCTCACTCATTAACGCCATTATTTCTGAGCAAGAACAAATTGTTGACGTAGAGTTAATGAACCCTTTTAATCTGGCTGATTATCAAGCGGGTAAAATGTCTATTTTGGACATCAAAGCGAAAAGTGAAAAAGGTGTGTGGATTAATGTCGAAATGCAGATCAGTGAGGATATCTATTTTGACAAACGGGCCATCTATTATTGGGCAAAACTAGTCACAGAGCAACTGAGTGAAGGCCGTTTATATAAAGAGCTGAAGAAAACCATCAGCATTAATATTATGGATTTTAATTTTATAGATGATGTCACTGAGTTTCATAGCTGTTATAAAATCATGAATACCGCTACGGGTAAAGCAGAT
>CAIQNQ010000212.1 GCA_903873165.1 uncultured Methylococcaceae bacterium
AGAATGTTGAGTGGCTAGCTGGTTGTTTTTTATGTTGAACACGCCCGCATCTAAAAACAAAATTGCCACACTTTGATCAAAGGCCGCTGTCGTTAAGATGACATCTAAGGTTTCTTGTAAGGTATTGCCATTGTGTGCCGCCTGACGCATTATGAATAAACATTTTTTCATCATCTTAACCAAATACAATAAATCGATCAGCAAGTAGCGCGGCTTCTACCCATTGACCTAAACCAGAAATTCTAAAGCCGTCTGCTAAATCGTTGTCTTGTTTACCTTGACGATTAGCTTCATCACTTGTGAGCAAGCCTCTGCGTTGAGCAGCAGAAATACAGATGACTAAATCAATTTGATATTGCTTAGCCAAATCACTCCATAGTTGCGTTAGATTTATTTCATCATCTAAAGGAGTCGCGTGTTTAAAAGCATTAAATACCCCGTCATGATAAAAAAATACTCGAATGACTTCATGTCCTAGTTCTAAAGATTTTTTTACAAATTTAAAAGCGGTTAGGCTGGATTGGGCATGGTACGGACTAGCGTTAACTTGGATACTAAACTTCATTTAGATAACCGTGTATAAAATACATAATAGAATCTTAGTTTATTATAAAATGCAGTTATTCTATAATAGAACCAAGCTTCTGCGTGCTATAACTAGCGTTATTAATAACCCTCTGAGATTACATGTTTAAACGCACCCTCCTTTCTGTCGCCTTATGCCTTGCATTGTATCCAGCAATGGAACATGCCGATGAATCCTCAAAAATATTGTTACCTGATATGGGAGATTCCTCCGGCACCTTAATATCACCTGCAGAAGAAAAAGAATTTGGTGAAGAGTTTTTTAGAAGTTTACACTCACAAATCACTATTAATCAAGATCCAGAAATTCAAGATTACATTCAGTCGATTGGTCAAAAATTAACCGCAAATTCGGATTCCCCAAGTCATCCGTTTCATTTCTTTGTGGTGATGGAAAATGATATTAACGCTTTCGCCGGCCCGGGTGGTTATATTGGCGTAAATTCAGGTTTAATATTGATGACAGAAGCGGAAAGCGAACTCGCCTCTGTTATGGCGCACGAAATTTCTCACGTTACGCAACGGCATTTATTCCGGGCTGCGGAAGCGGCTGGACGCATGTCAATTCCAAGTGCGGCAGGCATGTTGGCAGCCATATTATTGGGTACCCAGTCACCACAAATGGGGCAAGCCGCTATGATGGCCATTATGGGCGGTAATATCCAGTTTCAAATCAATTTTACGCGTGAAAATGAAGAAGAAGCGGATCGTGTGGGTATGCAAACCCTATCTGCTTCTCAATTTGATCCGCGCAGTATGCCAACATTTTTTGAACGGTTACAACAGGCAACTCGTTATTATGGGCAAGCAGTTCCTGAATTTCTGAGAACTCACCCAGTCACTGTTTCACGTATATCTGATTCACGTGGTAGAGCAGAAACGTATCCCTATAAACAATATCCTGATTCGTTAGCTTATCAACTCACTAAAGCTAAAATCAAAGTGCTCTCTGATGTCGATGTTGACGCTAAAGTGGCTAAAGATTATTTTAATAGTCGATTAACCCAAGGTACCGCTGAGCAACGCACGGTAGCCAAATATGGCTTAGGTTTAATTGCGTTGAAATTAGAAAAATTTACTGAAGCTGAAACAATCTTTCAAGCGCTAACCCATGCTTATCCAGAAGAATCACATTATGCAAGCGCATTAGCTAAAACGGCATTTGATGCACATAATTATTCACTGGCGGTGAATCGATATCAAAAGTTAGTAAACCAATTTCCTGATAATGATGCAATTAAATTAGAGTATATTGCGGCTTTATTAAAGGTCAAAAATCCAGAACTTGCCAGAACACTCTTATTATCCTTAAGTTATCAAATACAAAGAATTCCAGTGTACTGGGAATTATTAGCGCAAGCGTATAGTGATTTAAATCAACCTGCTGAATCTCATCGGTATTTAGCAGAATATTACTTTGCGATGGGGCAAAATCAAGATGCTATTTTGCAACTTAAATTAGCGCAATCATCACCTGGGCTTAATTTCCAACTCTCCTCAATATTAAATGAAAGACTTAATTTCTTTTACAATCTACAAGCCGAAGCTAAGAGAAATAAGTAACTTTTTATAAATGAATCATTATACCATCGTGCCCGTATTTATTATAGTCAATACGCGCTCTTGATATTCCCACACCCAATTCTGCAGTTAGCGTAAAATCTGGGACTAAATGGCTGCTGGTATCGGGAGTACCGATAATACCAAGGTCTTGACCGATGGCATCATTGTAACTAAGGCTCGCCTTGATACGATTAATCTGACTGAATAACCTTTTTTGGATACCCGGCTTTACGGCTACCGGCGTAGTAACAAACACAGTGGGTTTGGGATAATCAATGACCACATACCCACTACCACCCAACTCAAGCAACTTATAAGCGGTCGCCTCCTTTGCATCTAGTTGCGTGGACGGATACCAATGCTGCAATATCCAGATATAAAACTGGACATCCAGTAAAGTTGCGGTAATCTCCACGGCAGCTATATTGCACAACGGCCCGTTAATAGGGATCTTTACCGCATAATGGCTGAGCCAAATAACTTGATCAGCCTCCATACTAGGAAAATAAGTATTATTAGTCATAAGAATAACCCTCTCCAAAATAAAACATTAAGTGGACTTGCATGTAATCAGGAACAGGGTGGCGGTATGGGTGAGACTACCGAGAGTATTTAGCCCTAGCGACTGAAGGATTAGGACTACCGAATTACATTTATGGAACGCGGCAATTATTACAGTGGCCTCCCCCCAATAGCGCTAAATATCCAGAACTATGGTAGGAAGCACACCCAAGAAGATAACAGATTCACCTGTATCTATCATCTGGTGACTAACATACCTCATAACCACACTAAACACAATGATATTGCAAAATAAAGTGACAGGACGGTACTATTAAGTCGACTGAGCCGCCGATTAGTATCGTTGAGCGTACTAATACTTTGAATGATCACGAAATTTATAACTACCCAGATTAGTAATCCCCGATCAACCGCAACAAGTGATTCCTTGGGATAATAATCGCAAAGTTGCAATCAACCTGTGACAAGCACAGATGCACTGTTCACGCCTATGAGCTACGATAGGGCGGCAGATTTCACAAGCTTCGGTTTCCAAAACAGAACCTGAATATTAATTGCCACGCGCTTACGCCTTGTAGTGTCGAGCAACACACTTTTAAAGCGATTGATCAATATTGCTAGTTGTTGAAAAAACTTCTTGTCCTAACCAATTAGTTCAGTTATAGTTCGGCAAATTGTTCCTCAAATTACTAGTGTTATTTTGTCACTAACACATGATACAGAACTAAGTAACGGGCGTGCAATTTTGTCTGGACTAAAAATTAAGAGTCGATTTATTTTCTAACCGATTTTCTAAACTTAAAAATTTGAACATAAGGCATTTATAATGAAAAAAATATGTATAAATTTATCTCTTATCGCACTCTTAATAACATCTACTAGCAGTGTTGCGAATACGCCATGTCTAGGTACTATTAACTACCTTGGTCTAAATGATGTAGGTACTGTGTATGTATCGCTGAACACACCTACAAATATTACTACAATTTGTAATGTGGTAAGTAAAGGTTCATTTGCCATGAGTGTTGATAGTTGTAAGCTTGCCTATGCTACGCTGTTGTCTACTCGGATGTTGGGTAAAAGGGTTACCCTTTGGTATCAACCAGATAACTTAGTTTGTTCCTCATTTCCTAATTGGGGAGTCAGGTACGATGCCTATTTTATCAATCCAGAATAAATAGTTATCAGCATAACGACCAATAAGCGAGTGACTTTTTAGCAGGCATTAATATCTTAAGCAGGTGTAACACAATGAAATTATTTAATAAAGCTGTATTTGTTTTAATGTTGGTTATAACGCCGATTATTATAGCCGACACCGTTATTCCAATCGCTGTTCCGATTGGACCAACGGGGTTGACTGGGCCACAAGGAGCCAAGGGTGATATTGGGCCTGCAGGCCCTCAAGGATCCAAAGGTGATATTGGACCAGCAGGTCCTCAAGGCCC
>CAIQNQ010000213.1 GCA_903873165.1 uncultured Methylococcaceae bacterium
ACCCGTAAATTTAATGCACATTTATTGGAAAGGTTTTCTTGCCACTTAGGGTTGGACTTTACTGCCATAAAATCCAGCCTAGGCTTTGCAGCCTTATGTAACTATGGTGCTATCGCCGCGTAAACTGTCCGAAGTATTGTTAGAAGCATATTATTAAAACTAACTGACAACCTTCTATTTTCAAATCCTGATGTTAACTTAAACGATGCAAAAACTGCCTTGGAGAAGTTTTGGCAGCAACGGATGGCCCGCATACGGGTAGTGCTAAATTAACGTCTCTTACTATTCCAAGAGCTAGATCTTATTTTTGGAAAATGTCTAAAGGTAAATTGCCTGTACTTGAAAGTGATTGGGAGTTAATTACCGTCACCACTCAAGCAACTTACACAGTTGAGGGCTTAGAACCTGGAGTGTATTATTACTTTACGGTTGCTATCACTACGCCAGAAGGCCTAAGTGACTTTTGCCCACCCATTAAAAAATTAATCAATTAATCCATGTCCATTTGTCAATCGCAAGTTTACTAAGCTGGCGATTGACACTAGGTAAAAGTCTCATCGCAAATCAAAAACTAACCAATGACCATTGTAATAAAGAGGCTGAATTAATCATATCTTTGAATAGTAGCCGAGCAGCCAATATTAGCTAATATCTGTTTCACTCTATTAACAACAACTGTTGGCATTACCTTAATAGGCGGCTTACAATATGTTCAAATTGAAAATACTAAAGAGATTCGGATAATTTATGAATTATTTTTGAATAAATGACTTAATCAGGATAACTTTATACTTGAATCCCAAAGACATAAGTTTACTCTATTGATTGTTTAACTATTTAATACTGTTATAAAACATTTGTAACCGATTATATTAAAATAAAACCGTTTATACTATAATGTACCGATAAACTATTTGTTTAGATAGTCAGAGAACTTACTAATGTTTGTACAAGAAAATATGCCAAATGAGAAAAAACATGTTGTATCCATACGCTTAACTAATAATGATCGTGGCGGTATCCAAAACCTGTCTTCTCGACTTTTTATCAGAGAAGCTGATCTATATCGTTTTGCGGTAAACAGTCTTTTAGATAGAATGTGTCTACTTAATGACGATAGCAAGCGGGGCAGTGATCTATTGCCTTTGTTCATTAACCATAGGACTGAAATTAACCAACATTTAAACCTTAATAAAGAACAACTCTATAAAATCATTAATGCGGGCAATGCGGATCCTGATAAATTAGTACCTATGGAGGATATAGAGTTACTATTTCTCCCTGATAAAGTTTTACGAAGACAGCTATACCAAAAAACCGAAGCACTAGCCTTTAAAAATAAAGACACAGATAGTTGGCTACATGATTATTTTATTGATAAATATAAAATATTTGCTGTGGATGATATCTTTCTTGATATCACCCAAGAACTAGACTCTTAGTCACTTCGTTTAGGCACAAAACTCCGTAATCTTATCGTTAATCCCTTGCACATCTAAACCACAGATCGCCAATAATTCTTCGCGCGTGCCTTGCTCAACAAAACTATCGGGTAAACCTATGTTGAGCACAGGCATTAAGATGCGCTGGGCTTGTAGGAAGTTATTC
>CAIQNQ010000214.1 GCA_903873165.1 uncultured Methylococcaceae bacterium
CCCCAAAACCCCAAAACCCCAAAACCCCTTAGCGATGAAAATATTAAAAAAAAAAATGTTTATACAGCATTATTAATCGCAAAAACAAACATTGGTAGAAAAATTTTTACGTGAAACTGAGTTATATTTTCAATGTTCGGTTTTAGTTTGGCAATGTTGACCAAAGTTTGAGTAAGTAGATTCAACATCGTTTTATCTTTTTTAGCATATTTTAAGAGTTGTAATATCAGTTTAAGTTATTATTAGACCTTAAAAGTAGCTGTTTAGTTGTTAAATAAATTTTTTCTGATTTCGATATAATTTTTTATCAAATTTTGATTTATTAAAAATTATCTTTTTTACCAAATAATGATGTTGCAGTAACTTTTTAACTATCAGCAATCATAATTTAAAAAAAATACGTCGCCCTCTACGGCAACGAGAGCAAGGGCGACATATGATTTTCTTGTTGTGATCATTAGTGGTTGCTGAGTTTCGAGCTAACTCATGCAAAATAAAAAATAATTAATTTAAAGAAATTTTACTTACTGAGTGAAGAGGTAACTTTTCAATGAGAATTGATCTTGAATTAATTTTTACATGTGTTGATAGCCCTGATCATTCTCTAGGGCGACATATGTTTATCTTTGCTAGATCAACTAGCGTTAAGTTGGAATGTTAAAAAGTATTCCCTTTGATTGAAGTTGATATTGGATTGAATAGTTATGGTTTTTTGATTAATTAATTAATTTTTTAATTAATTACGGTTTAATTAATCAATTTGAGACTTAGTCATTTTTTAATTAATTAATTATAATTTTTTAATCGCAACTCTTACAGAACACACTTTTAGCATATGTATGAGAGACTAAGTCGAGATCAAGTAAGTTCGGGCAACCGAATCTACGACGGTGGAAGTGAATAAATATGTAAAGCTTCCGTCGGACATGATCACGAAAGAAATCTTGTACTCAACATAACTTTTTATGACAACGGGCCTCCGCGTGATAAGCGCGGAAGCTGCTCGTGAGACCCTCTTCGAGGGAAAAGCAGGTTATTGTATGAATGTGTGTGAATAGTGTCTGAAAATCAATCGAGTGCACATCCTGCTCCTACCCTGGACGTACGTCCTCGAGGGAGTAAGTGTGCAACGAGGGAGCTAGCTTTTAAACTGCACTTGGGTTCTCCCATCTGCGCTTTAAGAGATAATTCCCAGTTGATTGCAAGTCATGAAAGCACAAGGCCTCTCGGACGACACTGATGCTTTGCTATTGGTTGTTGCCTTGAGGATCATACAATTCTTTGCAAACCTAACTACCTGGCTGAGCTTCTCTCTCGGCAGTCCTTTCGAGGACGCTGTTGAGAAGCTCTGCTTGATGATAGTAATCTGGTTGATCCTGCCAGTAGTCATACGCTTGTCTCAAAGATTAAGCCATGCATGTCTAAGTATAAGTATTATACAGCGAAACTGCGAATGGCTCATTAAAACAGTTATGGTTTATTTGATAATCGAATTTTACATGGATAACCGTGGTAATTCTAGAGCTAATACATGCTGGTGTGCCTGACTTTTTGAAGGGCGGTATTTATTAGATAACAACCAATATTCCTCTGGTCTATTGTGGTGAATCATAATAACTGATCGAATCGCAAAGCCTTTGGCTGCGATAAGTCATTCAAGTTTCTGCCCCACCAGCTTTCGATGGTAGTGTATTGGACTACCATGGCTTTTACGGGTAACGGAGAATTAGGGTTCGATTCCGGAGAGGGAGCCTGAGAAACGGCTACCACATCTAAGGAAGGCAGCAGGCGCGTAAATTACCCAATCCTGATTCAGGGAGGTAGTGACAAGAAATAACGGACCGGCCTTTTAGGCTCGGGATTGCAATGAGCCGAATTTACACCCCTTAGCGAGGAC
>CAIQNQ010000215.1 GCA_903873165.1 uncultured Methylococcaceae bacterium
TAACTCGCAATAAATAAAATAGTTAAATAAAACACTAGTTGTTAAAAAAACAGGAGTGCAATAGCTTCAGCTATTGCCTGTAAAAACAGCTAAAGCTGTTTTACTCCAAGATAAATGGAGTTTTATTATTGCGTCTTACCTAAGTACACTGAAATTTTTAAAAGCGCACTAAAAAATCAAGACCTAAGGATGATCAAATGACCCAAAGCACTGAAATACATACAACCTCAATACCTAAAGTAACTTGCTTTCACGATGGAGAATGCCCCATCTGCAATATTGAAATCAAGGCAATGAAAAAGTTAGATAAAGCTGGCAACATTAATTGGGTTGATATTAGTCAAGATAAGGACGCACTAGCGAAAGCCGGACTCACTTATAAACAAACAATGGATCGTATGCATGTTATTGATGAAAATCAGCAGATTCAATCAGGGGTAGTCGGTTTTTTACACGTTTGGAAACGACTACCCTACTACAGACATCTAGCAGCAATTATCGAACACTTGCCATTATTATTACCATTAATGGAGTTTTTCTATACTATTTTCGCTCGCTATCGTTTACCACTCACTGGTAAAAAGCAAATAACTGAATAACAGTATCAACAATTAACTAACTCAACTTAAGCGGCGACAGAATGCTGAAAAAGGTGTTTTATAAAATCGATTAATTGCTCATAAGGTTTTTTCTTATAGGCGTTCATAATGTCTCTAACGTTATTAACAACTTGATTGCGCATATGTACTTTGTTTTGCATTTAAATCTCCTTTCTTTTCAGTTTGGTTTCTGTAATTTTAACGCAATTACTTTAGAATGCAAGAAAAAGAGAACAAAAAGAAAACGTTTTTTACTTTCATTTACCTCCTATCGCCCTTATTAACTGACTATGTTTATCAATACATTTGCCAATCTAGATTACTGATTTTAAAAATATAGGAGTGAGTAGCAGAGCCAGAGAAGATAGAATATCTCTTTCTGACAAAGCCCCCCACCCAAACTGACCATAAACAAAATCATAGCAATATTAAGCATACTGAGTCTGTGCTTAACAGGACACACCCTAAAGCAAAGGCCATTGTCTTAGTTAAAGAGGGGGACTGAATAATTACTTTTGAACAAGCATTAACGTTACCATTACGCAGGCTGATTAAACTCAATAACATTGCGATCGGGGTCTCTGACAAAAATAGACACTGAACCACCAGAGAAAGTAATCGGGCCACCACTAATAATGACGCCTGCATTTTCTAACGCTGCTTGAACTTCAGAAACGCTATGCACTGTTAACGCTATATGCGTATAGCCTGCATGTTTTTCTGGTATATCCATTAACACGTTTTCGGCAAAATCATTAGCGGCGTTGAGAATAAAATTGATCTCAATACCTGAGGCGTGTGACATGATAGCCACTGGCTCTGGGCCTATAGGGCCAATAACGAAATTAAACCCTAGTAGTTCATAAAAGGTACGTGCACGCTCCAAGGCATAAACCCGAATGCCAATATGGGCGATACCCGAAATTTGCTGACTGATAGACATAGTGTTTCCTGTTAGATGAGTTGCTGGTCAATGACGCCAATGCTTAAACTTAAGTATTAAGCGGTGCTATTGGAAAATCAGTATAGCCTTTTGCGCCTTGATCCCCGTACCAATCCACCATCTTAGCATCACGATTAAGCGCCAAATTGTGTTGAAAGCGCACGACTAAATCAGGATTAGAGATAAACGGTCTTCCGAAGGCAATCAAATCTGCATCACCGTCTTGCAGTCTTTGCTCAGCAAGCTCCTTGGTATAACCACAATTACCAATCATAGTGCCTGGATAAACCGCTTTAAATTCTGCCAAAGTGACCGGCGCACCCAATTCGTGAAAGCCAAATGCCAAGCCGTCCATCACATGCAAATATGCCAATTCATGTTTAGCTAATTCTTGAGCGGTATACAGAAATTGTTCACGATAATCAGCTGAACCCATATCGTTAAAGACGCCGTTTGGCGATAGGCGAACACCTATTTTACCAGACCCCCACACTTGCTTAATAGCATCGACAATCTCTAATAAAAATCGGGTACGATTTTCTTTACTACCACCGTATTCATCTTCACGTTGATTGGTTTTACTTTGCAAAAACTCATCAATTAGATAACCGTTTGCCGCGTGTATTTCAACGCCATCAAAACCAGCCGCTTTCGCTCGTTCGGCGGCTTTTTGATAATCCAAAACGATTTGCTTAACTTCCGCAGTCTCTAAAGCCCGTGGCGTTTCGTAATCTTGCTTACCCGTGGGCGTATGAATATATTCACCCTTTAACTTGACAGCTGAAGGCGCGACTGGCAAACCATCTGCAGGGTGAAAGCTAGAATGTGATGATCGACCGCAATGCCAAAGTTGTAAGAAAATCCTGCCACCTTTGTCATGCACGGCTTGGGTAATCAATTGCCAAGCTTGGGCTTGCTCGTCAGTATAGATACCAGGACTATTGAGCCAGCCTAACCCTTGTTCCGAAATACTGGACGCCTCAGAAATCAATAACCCCGCATCTGCGCGTTGCGCATAATATTCGGCCATTAGCGCATTCGGCAACCTTGATTCACCCGCCCGCCCCCTTGTTAAAGGCGCTAATACGATTCGGTTGGCTAATAAATAATCGCCAAGTTTTAGTTCTTCAAAAAGTTTCATAATAGTCCTGTCAATTATAAATTGAGCTTAAGTTTATAAAAATATAATAACAATACGAGATAAATTACACGGCAAGCATACCGCCATCCACATACAAATCCACACCAGCGACATAGCTACTATCAGAAGAAGCCAAAAAGAGCACGGCTTGAGCAACTTCATCTGGATGACCAAAACGACCTAACGGAACTTGGCTGGCGATATTTTCACCAAACGAAGAAATCTGTTCCACTGACAAGCCCATTTTGTCAAAGATGGGCGTTTCAATGGGACCTGGACTCACCACATTAACCCGGATTTTACGGCCTTTTAATTCTGCGGTCCAAGTGCGGGCAAAAGATCGAACCGCCGCTTTAGTCGCTGAATAAACCCCGAAGGCTTCCATCCCCACCGAATTCGCTATAGAAGAATTTAGGATAATCGAGCCACCATCGACCAATAAGGGTAACGCTTTTTGAACAGAAAACAACAAACCTTTTACATTAACGTTAAAGATTTTATCAAAATGCTCTTCGGTGATTGCACCAATCGGCGCTAATTCCGCTATACCTGCATTAGCGAATAGAATGTCAAAATGCCCATATTGTGCTTTAACTTCCGCATAAAGCTTATCAAGATCAGCCAAATTAGCTACATCACCTTGAATAGCCACCACATTGCCACCGATTTCGGCAACGGCAGTATCCAATTCTGCTTGCCTACGACCCGTAATGATAACCTTAGCGCCTTCTTTGGCAAATAATTTAGCGGTTGCCAATCCGATTCCACTATTTCCACCCGTCACAACTGCGATTTTTCCTGCAAGTTTACTCATAAATAATTCCTGTTGATTAAAAAAGCTGGCTACAATGTATCGACTAATACATTTGTTCGGTATTATTGAACTATTAAACAATACTGTCAAGCTGTGCTATCATTCTATCAATGAGAACTCTTTATCATCCTAACATCGAAGAAATCACCGTTGAAGGCATCCTCCATGCTTTTTCCGACCCCGTGCGCATAGACATATTTGCTAGCTTAGCCGCTTCTGAATGCGCTAAAAATTGCTCAACCTTTTTAAACATTCAGAAACAAGCCTTACCAAAATCTACATTATCACAACACTTTCGAATTTTACGCGAAGCGGGCTTGATACGTAGCGAACGCAAAGGCGTCGAATTGATCAACTCAACCCGCTGTGAAGAACTCAAAGACCGCTTTGGCCCCATGGTTCTAGCCATCATCGAGGCCTATGAAAAACAGCAAAAGGCGGGGTAAATAAAGTGGATTATCGACTAATAATGCTCATCAATTAACGCATTCACCATCTGGTCTAAATCTATAGGACAGGGTTGCTTCATTACCTGAGCTATAGCGCCTAAACCTTCAATTAATACCAGCAGTTTAAAGGCTAAATCCTGCGGATGCCTAACAGGTAACTCTTTAGTCAACTCCTCAAAAATACTGAGCTCCCAGGTTTTGAATACTCGACATGCCGTTTCGATTGCCGGGTCTTTTCCAGCAAACTCTCCCATAGCATTAACCGCCAGACAGCCATGAAAATGCCCATTGGCAAACCCATTTTTAGCATCATCGAAAATGACCAATATCTTCTCACGACTACTCAGATCTTGACGAGTTAATACCGCATTCAGCTTGTTTTCATAGCCTGCTCGGTAAAATTCTAATACAGCGACGATCAAATCATTTTTAGTCGGAAAATAAATATACATCGTCCGTTTAGAAACCTGAGACTGGCGCATGATCAAATCAACACCCGTGGCATAAAAACCGTTTTCAGTGAATAACTTAAAGGCCGCCAACACAATTTGCCTGCGTTTCGTGTCTTTTCTAAGTGAAGCTTGGTTTTGGTCGCTCATGATGTCTCAATATTGATAGTTAGGGGCCTAGTTTAACAAATTGTCGACACAAGTAAACCGATGTGTTTATTATTTATTGACAAGGTAAACTTATCTGTTTACACTTTACCGCAAGTAAACAATTTGGTTTACTTATTTAACTTAATAGGAACACACCATGCAACGTATCCAAGCCATCAATCCAACCGAAGGAAAAGCCAAAGAATTATTAGATGGCGTTAAAAAAGCAATGGGATCAACGCCCAATCTTTTTACCACCTTCGCCAACGCGCCGGCCGCTTTAGAAGCTTACCTTAACTTTAATACTAGCTTAGCGGGCGGTGTGCTGGATAAAAAACTCAGGGAACAAGTCGCTGTTACCGTCGCAGGCTATAACGGCTGTAACTATTGCGCTTCGGCTCATCTATTTCTGGGAGGTAAAGTCGGTGTAGACAGAACCGAATTAGTTGCTAACAGCAAAGGTCTTTCTGCAGATAGCAAAACTCAGGCGGCGATCGACTTTGCCAGAGTCCTGCTAGAAAAACGCGGCAAAGTCAGTGATATAGATGTGGCTGCTGTCCGTGCTGCTGGCTTTACTGATGAAGAAACCATCGAAATATTGGCGCATGTCGCTTTGAATACCTTTACCAATTATTTTAATGAAACTGCTTTAACTGTTATCGACTTTCCTGCGGTTGATCTAAAAACCCTTTAATGGGGCAGTATCAGGTTTAATGCAACATGAATCGCGGTCGTTTTCGGCCTTGCTCGTTGGCTTAATGCTTGTTTTTAAGATTCACTGGGAGGGTGTTTGGTTACGGATATGTTAGGCTGAACATCATCTGTTCCTTCTAAAACTAGATATGCAATTTCTGCCTGTTCGCTTACGGCATCTTAGATTTAGGATGCTGTATCCGAAGGTTCTTATGCTCCATCCAAGGTTTCGGAAGCTGTATCCTAAACCTCTCCTGCTCCATTCAAGGTTTCGGAAGCTTCATCCTAAACCTCTCCTGCTCCATCCAAGGTTTCGGAAGCTGTATCCTAAACCTCTCCTGCTCCATTCAAGGTTTCGGAAGCTTCATCCTAAACCTCTCCTACTCCATCCGAGGTTTCGGAAGCTTCATCCTAAATTTCGTTTGCCCCTATTTTTAGACAAAAACCAGCATCACAGCATACACAACCAATTGAATATTATCATCTTAAAATAATAAACATTGTAGATAGTGCTTTAATTTTATAAAGAACCATACTCCCTACAACGGTAACGCATAAGCTTAACCGACTATTACTGTTAATTTTGAATAAGATTTCAAACTAATCACGCCCATTGAAGGGGTCTATCGAGGGATTTATTAAACAAAAGCACTGACCAACTGCAGCAACCTAAAAGGTAATGAATTAATTATGCGAAAAATATTTTCAATAAGTTAACTGTAAATACTAACTTTTTTAACCCCACAACCCATTATTCGGCATATCACCAAATTTATTGCTTAGGTAATGGACAACTGCTCTTACCGATGAGTTGATAGAATGCACACCACCCCGCCCAACTTTCATAAAAAGTAAAAATTGAAAATCCAAACGCAATCCAGCTACCTGCTATATAAGCATAGACCAAGAGAAAGATTGCTATGGTTAATCTTATAATGCGGTCTACTTTGCCAATATTACTTTTCATTATTGTCCTTCAGCGGTTAGGGCAGTGGGTTTATGCGTCATTAATAAGGATATTAATCACATCTTTAAAGGGATACCGGTCACGGATTGGAGAGCTAACCATATCAATATACAAGCAATAACCAGCAATACCGTTTTGAAGTTTGTCGATGATTCTTTTTTCATAACCCCTCTCTAAATTTAATAGATAAAGCGTCAAAATTATACGACACCTAAGGTTCAATAAGTAATCCTAAATCCTATTTCTGCTCCGCGCCCTGGTTCGGGGGCAAAATTACGCAGATATGAAACTGAATTACGGATATTTTCATTTAGTAAATTATTGGCTTTGGTAAACAGAATAATTTTGCTGGCATAAAAATCTTTGATTTCGTATTGAACACCCAGTGATAACAAATTATAGCCTGAGGTAGCTGTATCATTAAGCCCTGGATTCTGCTGAGCTTCTGCCCGCGTAAAACGGACATTAGCTGCCCATTCTTTATACATGTAATCGCCCTGAAATCCAAATCGTAACGGCGGCATACGCGGCACATCTCCGCTACTAACAAAAGTCCCACGGGTGTAATCACTAAACAGGGTTAAATCAAGCATACCGTGTTTATTTTCCATAACGGGAAACACCCATTTATTTTCATAACCTCTAAACACGGCATCCGCTTGCTGGCTTTGCACAACTGCTGTACACGCAATATTTGTCGCACAGACATCAGCCAAACCCGTTAAGGCATTTTGCTCTACAAACTGCCCAGTGCGGCGCTGATAAATATAACTATTAGCCCAATTATTAAATAAATTTAATTCTACACGCACCCAGTCAGACTTAAACTTATAAGCCAAATCTAAATTGTAAGACGTTTCCATTTGCAAATTAGGATTACCTAGCTCAAAGCTCCGCGTAGCATCATGAAAACCATGCGATAACAATTCTTGTACTTGCGGCGCACGTTGCGAACGCGTTAACGCCAACGTTAAGCTATCCCGCGCATCAATATCCCACAACACTGAGGCGGAAGTACTGACAGGTATATATTGATAACTACTGTTAATGGGCAAACCATTAGGTGAAATATAATTTGAACCGGTTTGAGGATCGATGGTATTGGCTTCAACTCTAGCACCCACCTGATAAGTTAACACCTCTTTCTGTAACGATTCAAAGCCAAATAGACTATAACTATTAATGGTAGAATCAGGCACAATCGTTTGATTACCTTGATAATCTATCGCTGTAAAATTGCTGGTTGACCCTTGCAAACCTAATGTACCGTTAAGATCGCCCCAGGGCTTATGATTTAACTCCAAACGACCTTCAAAGGTTTTATTAGTAAACGCAGTACCCGGCACACCGCCATCTAGTTCAACATGCTTATAATCCGTATAAGCAAATTTACTTCGTAAGACTTCCGCTAAACTAAACGGTTGTTTAAGTTCACTTTTAAAATCATATTTACTTTGCTGAATGTCGATTCGAGTATTAGTGCCGCCACTACCATTTGGAGCTATACCGTAATTATTGTGCAACTGATTGATCGCCACACCTGCAAAACCCGGATCGGCTACCCACGATAAACCTGCGGAACCATTCATGGTTTGAGCATAAGTGTTGGGAACACTCCCCTGCGTGTTTTGAATAACTTTTAAGGTGGGATCGAGTGCTTCTGCAGCCGACGCGTTAATCGCTTGCCCACCAATCGCCATATTGTTACGATCTCTAAATAAGCCATCTAAATGATAAGCTACATGATCTTGACCGCCTTCAGCTTTTACAGTTGTACTGGTTTCTGTCACCGCCGTATCATAACTCTGCTCTAAGGCCCCAGTAATAGGACGCTTTATTGGCTCAGATGGAATACGATTATCGAGGACATTAACCACGCCACCTATTGCGCCACTGCCATAAAGCAAGGTCGCCGGTCCACGCAATACTTCAATACGCTCGGCCATAATCGGCTCACTAGTACTGGCATGATCAGGACTTAATTGTGATAAATCACCATTACTCATACCACTGTTTAAGACTTTAACCCGCGCACCACTTTGACCACGGATAACGGGTGTACCAACACCTGGCCCAAAAGACTGACTCGTGATACCCAGCTCTTGTTTTAAAGTTTCGCCAATACTGTGTGCTGCTTTTAAGGTGAGATCATTACCTTCTATTACGGTACTAGGCTTAACCACAGTTGCAGATTTAGAGACTGGAGCGGTGACGGTGATATCGTCTAATTCAATAGGCTCTTCATCTGCATAAGCCAACCTAAGCAGTGTTAAAAGAGCCAATGACATAAATTTTTTGTACATACTTTCGAAAAATACTAAGGAAAAGACTAGCAAGTGATGATCAACTACTCGCTTTAGATTCAATCAACAGGCAGAAAGCTTATCTACGATCACCGTCACGTGACCCTCCGTCACCATCACCGCCGCGACCACGTCCGCCACCAAAGCCACCTCCTTGGCCGCCCCGCTCACCACCACGAAATCCACCATCGCCGTCGCCGTGACCACCACCGAAACCATGCCCGCCTCGAAAACCTTCGCCATGTCCCCAATGATTGCCTTCACGGAAACCATCATGGTCATGATCACGATAGCCATTTCGGTAGCCACCATTACCACCATAATAAGGAGTCGTTCCGTAATAGGGCGTTGCACCATAACGATTATTTCCATAATAAGCATCGCGATAAGGATAGTTTGAGCAAGCTGCCAAAACTAACAATGACAACAAAACCAATAATTTTCTCATCTTACTCTCACCTTAATTTATAGAAAAATCATCAACTCAACGAGCTATGACTAGGGGGCTAATTAACATCAATAGTAGCTACTATTTATTAACTGAACATGACAGACCTAAAATAACACAATTAGTTCTGCTTTATTTTTTGAGTACCAACCACAGCATCCGCAACACTCCAAAATAATTTATGCTGAAATTGTCCAAGGGCTAATTTTAACAACAAATGCCGAAGCGGGTCTTTAACTCTGGCCAATAATAAAACAATATTATGTCTAGCCAAATGTGCGGCATATTCAATTAAACACTCAGCTGAAGTACTATCCAAATCGGCACTATGCTCAAGACTTATTATTAAAATCTGCACTTCTGGCCTCGCTTTTAAACGCATTTCAATTTCTGCCAAAACCCCCTCGACACTGGCAAAAAACAACGGCTCTTCTGGTCTCAGAATCAGAATATTATCGCGAGGCAAGGCTTTAGGATGATTTTCTCTATCGACATAATCTCGTGAAGCCCCTAACTCTGCTAATTCTCGCACAATGGGTTGGCTAAAAGATCGAATGGCACCCGCTAACGATAAGCCTATTGCGATTAACATTCCATGTAACACCCCAAAAGCCAATACGGCAATAATAGCGGCTACCGCTAAATATTGATCTCTATTCATCCGCCACAAAGCCAACAATGCTTGTGGATTTAAGGCATGACCCAAGGCATTAATAACGGCAGCTGCCACAATGGGCTGAGGAATTAAAGCAATCCATTGCTGACCAAAAATAGCCATTAACAATAACACGCCGGCGGCTATCAATCCGGCAAATTTAGTTTTTGCCCCAGCATCTTCGTTTGCAGAACTAACCGAAAACCCAGCGCCAACTGGCATACCCTGTAATAATCCCGAGCCTAAATTGGCTACTCCTAAAGCCAATAGTTCCCTATTAGAATCTACTTTACCACCATGAACTAAAGCTAGGCTTCTAATGCTGCCCCAAGACTCTGCGACAATAATCACTAATAATCCACAGGCTAATTCAGCCAGTTGCAACCACTTTTCAACGGGTAATTGTGGAATATTTAGAGTTGGTAATTGTATTAGGACTTTACCGACTGTATCGATATGATACTCAGCCAAATTAATACGATGACTCACAACAATACCTAAAACCAGCACGATAAAAGCACTGGGCAAATTGCGCCAACGCTTTAAAAGCAATAATATAAATAGTGCCGACATCCCAAAGATGGCACTCCAAAGTGATATCTCATGCCACTTAAGAATCAACTCACTATACAATTTATAAATATTAGGTGCTTGGACTGAAACTCCCAGCAAAACCGGCAATTGCTTACTAATAATAGTAATAGCCAGAGCAAACGAAAAACCATGTAACACGGGTCTTGAAACAAAAGCCGACAGTCTACCCAGCTTTGCCTTTGACAATATCAATAAGCCCATGCCCGTTAATATCACTAAAGCGGCGCCTAAGCTAATAATAGTTTCGGCATCCGTTGGACGCATAGATAATACCACCGCTGCTAAAAGGGCAGCGGCGGACGAAGTGGGGGCTACGATTGCGTAGGGACTGTCACCTAATAAGGCATATACACCCAAGCCTATCAAAGCAGCTGTTATTGCCGATTGTATTGTCAAATGCGCAATAGCCGCATAGGCAACTGCTTCAGGTAATAAGATAAAAGCCACGGAGAGCCCCGCGACTACATCAGCTAACAATAAATGCTTAAACAATTTTGCAGCTAATCATTGCATCTTCATCAAACTCGTAAATCGCACATAAACGATGATAACCATCGGCAATAATGACGCGACCATTAAGCTCATCTCTGACTAATAACAAGGGTGACAACGCAATTCCCTTATTAATTTTTTTACAATCTTTCTGCACATGCGAGTTACTGACGCCCAATAAGGATAATTGGGAAGCGCGAAATATATCTTTGGCTTTAAACTGCACAGTGCTTGCAGCCTTAAGCGCCTCCACAATAGGGGTCACTTTTTCAGGTTTATAAATAATACTTAAATATGCAGCGGCTGCCGGATAATCATGAGCATCTACCTCGGGCAACCACAAAATCTCTGTTTCGTTAGCTTTAGACATATTTACTTATTCGCCCCTATTATAACGATCTTCTTTAACGACATGATTAAATCGATCAGTAGACTCAATCAGCTTAATCAACAATTGATTAGTCTTTTCTTGCTCGGCGATTTGCGCATCCAGACGACCTTTAATACCAAAAACAGCAAAAGGCAATAAGAACCACAGCACACCTAAAGCAACTAAAAAAATAATCCAAAACAGTCCAAGTCCACCTAATACTTCAGCCATAACAATTCCTTAAAATATACCTACTAATACTTGTAATACCTATTCCGCACACTTAATATATCAAGTTTTAATTATGTTGTTTGATAATATCTGAGCATTTGACTCAATGGAATCGCTTTAATTTTACTGCCATGACCTGCTGATCCAAAGGCTTCATATCGAGACTGACATAAGGTTTGCATTGCATCTCGGGCCGCGTTATAAATCTTACGCGCATCTAGTTCAGCCACATTATCCGATTGACCAATAAATTGTCGAATGGCACCCGTTGAAGCCATGCGCAAATCAGTATCAATGTTGATTTTACGCACCCCATATTTGATGCCTTCTATAATTTCTGCAACCGGCACGCCATAGGTTTCAGGTATTACACCGCCATGAGCATTTATTATTTTTAACCAATCTTGTGGAATGGAGCTTGAACCATGCATTACAAAATGCGTATTAGGTAAACGTTCTTGCAAAGTTTTTAAACGACTTATCACTAACACTTCACCTGTTGGCGGCTTACTAAATTTATAAGCACCGTGACTTGTGCCAATGGCTACGGCTAAGGCATCAACTTGAGTTTGTTTGACAAACTCAACCGCTTCATCAGGATCCGTTAATAATTGACTGTGATTTAAATCACCTGATTGCTGGTTTTCTAAAGCCCCTAAACAACCAATTTCACCTTCAACTGAAACCCCACAAGCATGAGCCATGTTAACGACTGTGCGCGTCACTTCCACATTATAGGCAAAACTAGCTGGCGTTTTCATATCCTCTAACAATGAGCCATCCATCATGACAGAACTAAAGCCTGATTGAATCGCTTGGGCACAAATATCGGGACTTGGGCCATGATCTCGGTGCATAACAACTGGAATATGCGGATACTGTTCAACGGCCGCCAAAATCAGATGTCTTAAAAACACTTCTCCCGCATAGCGATTCGCCCCTGCTGAACCTTGCATAATAACCGGACTATCGCACGCATCAGCCGCTTGCATAATCGCTTGAACTTGTTCCATATTGCTAATATTAAAAGCAGGAACACCAAAGCTATGCTCGGCAGCATAATCCAAAAGTTGCCTCAATGAGACTAAAGCCATAATCAAATCTCCTAATTGTGAGTTAACTATTATACCGTTACCCGATCAGGAATTTCTGACGTCTTTTAGGCATTTAAAGTATGATTAGCCAACCTAACTTTTGCTGATCATGCACTCAGCATTTCTATTAAGACAAGTTTAATGCTCCACTTAAATGAATATATACAACTATTGGCCGGCCTAGTTTCTGTCGTTAACCCTATTGGGGGCATTCCCACCTTTATGGCTCTGACTGATTCACGATCGGATAAAGATAAACAACGCATCGCATTCATTTGTGCTTGCTCAGTGTGCGTGGTATTACATATTGCTTTATTTGCAGGGGAACCCATTTTAACGTTCTTCAGCATCAGTCTACCGGCTTTTAGAGTCGCAGGGGGCATATTGATTATGTTAATGGGGATATCTATGCTCCACGTAATGCCTGATCGATCAAAACATACACCCGAAGAGGAAGCCGAATCTTTTACCAAAGAGTCGATAGGCGTAGTGCCCTTAGCCATTCCATTACTCAGTGGCCCCGGTGCAATCAGCACGACCATTGTTTTTGCGCACATGGAAAATTCTTGGTCACATTATATGACCGTCAGCACCGTCATTTTTACGGTATCACTTATTGTATTAGTGGCTATGTGGGTGGCTCCCAAAATTGCTCATTTTATGGGCAGAACTGGCATTAATGTACTAACACGAGTGATGGGCTTACTACTAACCGCTATTGCGGTGGAGTTTATTACCAAAGGTCTATCGGCATTATTTCCTGCACTGACTGTTGCGCATTAATTCCTATAAAATACTAGGAAGTTAACCTAACTATTTTTAAGTAGGATTATATTATCACTGATGGACAATAACCCGCTAAAGTCACTAAAGACAGAATGACTCACATTATCAATGAGACATTCTGTCTTACTTTCTTTAAAAACCTTTTAAAAATTAATGAAAGTTAACAAATCCAAGATTATGACCAGCCACAACTGACACGCCTGTCAATTCAATCGCCGTAAAAACTCCAGCAGTATCCTTAATTTCCCATACGACGTTAGAGGTAGTCGTTACGCCTGTTTCAATTAACAACTCTATTCCATTGCCTTTTGCAATGGCAAATTCATGTAGTGCTTGTGTGTCTGAAAATAAAGCAGCAGCCGTTTTGGCAGTCAGCGCTACCCCACTATCAGCATGAGCAAAAACCAATCCTGAAGAGTTTGCTGCCAATGGACTATTATTTGTTGCAAGGGTAGTTTCATTTGTTAAAGTAAGACCAGCCAAAGCATTACCCTTTGCGGTAACATTTAGCACATCAGCAATGCTGCCAGTTGAACTACCAAACCCAGTAATGGTTTCCAAAGCGTTATTAACTAAGTAAACCGTATCGGCAACCTTGTGTGCCCCCAAAGTGATGGTATCTGTGCCGCCAGATCCATTAATGGTAAGACCCCCAGTTGTATTGCCATTAATAATGTCATTATTAACAGATCCTGTAATACTGGTCGTACCTGAACCAGTAGCAATAAGTTTCCAACCATCATGCCCAGTTGCCGCTCCGACATTCACATTAAAACCATTCGTATTAATGATTTCGCTAGCAGCAGTAGCACCCGCATTTGATGTAGCAGAAGTTGCAATCCAATTTCCTGCTAAGGTCGCATTGACCAAGCCACTCGCAGCTATCTTAAGAATATCCGCGCCACCATTACCTAGATCAGTAATAGTATCCATTCCAGTCACATTAAAAGTATCAATACCTTTACCACCTATAAAAGTAGCATGACTGTTAGTTGTGTCGTATAAAGAATCAGTCCCTGCAGTGCCCGTAACAGCCAAATTATAAATGCCAGCAATTTTAGCCAAAGCCGCGTGATCCGCTGATGATTGTACTGCGGTTATAGCGATTGTCTTTCCAGCATCACTTTGGCTAACACTGGTAATCTTGGCGACATTAGCCTGCAACGCATTAAGATTGGAAGCAATATTAGTGCTGGTATCAGTAATGGCAAGTTTGTAGGTGCTGCCATTTAATAAGGCTAAGGCATGCGCATCATTCACTAATTGGGTTGCGGAAATTTTTAATACTCCACCCGTATCTGTCTGCGTCAAACTACTAATATGAGTGTAATGACTTTCTAGGGCATTTAAGTTGGTCGCAATATTAGCACTACTATCGGAGATACTTAGATTATAGTTGCCAACAATTTCAGCTAAAATCCCCGCATCTGTAGAAACCTGTGTTGCACTGACGGTTAAAGGAGCAATTAACCCTGTTGGCGTAGACCCTGCATAATCTAACAACTTTCCACTTGGATCTCTCCAATCTGGTGAAGTAGTAACAGCTAATGGACTCACTAAACTAATACTTTTAATGGTATTAATATTACTTTGCAATAGATCTAAATTAGTTGAAACATTACTACTGGTATCAATGACATTAGGGAAACGAGTTCGAAGATCAATTGCACCTTGATTATAGTTATAATTAATAATTTCCATATTATACAAAGTAAAATGACTATTAGCGGAACCACTGGCTCCAGTCACCGTATCTAAATTGATAGTACCGTCAGTGTTTTGCGTTAAGGTAAATTGAGCGGCTGTTAATGAGCCTACGCTTAATGTATCAACTCCACCTGCACCATCTAAAAAATAATTATAAGTGCCTGCCTGATTCATAGACCAACTGTCATTAGCTGATGTTCCTGCTAAATAA
>CAIQNQ010000216.1 GCA_903873165.1 uncultured Methylococcaceae bacterium
ATTGGGTTGAGCGTCAATCGGTAGTTTGGGAGGGTTTAGAGTTTAGAGGTGTTGAGCTATTTAAAAGCATTTTGACGCTGATTCTAACTAAGAAAATTTTAAACTCGGCTGTGTTATTAGAATATTATCGTGATACACCTGAAGAGAAGATAGTAAAAGCGCTGGCGGTTTTAGATCTTTATGTGGCGGAAGATAAGGTTGAAGAGGTGTTCTGTGATGCGTTTATGGGTTTGCTAAGGCAAGCGCGTGAATTAAGTATATTGAGGATGCAGGCAAAAGCCCAAGATCAAGGTTTAGATGATAAAGAACAGGCTTTATTGCTTACGTTGCTAGGCAAATAATTTACTTACGTATAAATATATAGTACAATTCTCCGTTAAGTAAAGTAGTGCTGAGTAACGCATTGAGTGGGTAAATAATGAATTCAGAACAGCAACAGTCTCAGCTTAAACAATTGATTGCTAAAGGCAAAATGCAGGGTTATCTGACTTTTGCTGAAGTGAATGATCACTTGCCGAGTGATATTGTTGATCCAGAGCAGATTGAAGATATAATTAGCATGATGAATGAGATGGGTATTCAGGTGTACGAAAGTGCTCCTGATGAAGACTCTCTCATTGATGATTCTGCTGCATTGACTACAGATGATGAAGATGCTGAAGAAGTTGCAGCACTTGCCTCTGTCGATAGCGAATTTGGTAGAACTACGGATCCAGTTCGTATGTATATGCGCGAAATGGGTTCTGTAGAATTATTGACCAGAGCTGATGAGTTAAAAATTGCTAAACGTATCGAAGAAGGCCAGCAACAACTCGTCAAATCTATTTCTAGGTCATGTTTTGTAGTTGATGATTTCCTAAAGTCGTTTGACTCAATTTCTGACGAAGAAGGCGGTATTAAATTAGGTGATTTGATTTCTGGGTTTGTGGATTTGAGCGAGCCGGAAGATGTAGTTGCTGCGTTACCTGCAATTGATATTGTTGATGCAGATGGGATTGAAGCTGAGGCTATTGATGAAGTTGTTGCAGTAGATGACGAATTAAAAGGCTTAAATCACGAAGATGCTAAAGAAAAAGTTGAAGAGTTAAGAAAACAACTTAAAGTAGCGTCAGCAGCAATAAAGAAATATGGATATACTAATGAAAAAACTGAGCAAGCCTTTGAGTTGCTGGCAGATTTGTTCATGGAATTTAAATGGGCGCCGCAGTATTTAAAAAAATTGACCACTATTATTCCTAATGGCATTGCTATAGTAAGGGAACAAGAAAGATTTATTTTAGATGTCTTTGTTAAAGAAACAGGGATGTCACGTAAAGATTTTATTGCGACATTTGTAGAAAATGAGTCTAACTCAAAATGGTTAGATGGTCATTTAACGGGTCATAGTTATTCGGATGCTTTAAAAACTCGCGAAAAAGAGTTAAGAAAAGCGCAGAAAATATTAGCTGATATTGAGGTTGAATACGGTTTGACAGTTAATGGTCTAAAAGACATTAACAGACGCATGACTATTAGTGAAGCGAAAGCGAGACGTGCTAAAAAAGAAATGATCGAGGCTAATTTAAGGCTGGTTATTTCGATAGCAAAAAAATATACTAATCGTGGCTTACAGTTCTTGGATTTGATTCAAGAAGGTAATATAGGTCTTATGAAAGCGGTTGATAAGTTTGAATATCGACGCGGATATAAGTTTTCTACTTATGCTACTTGGTGGATTAGACAAGCGATTACTCGATCGATTGCAGATCAAGCCAGAACCATTCGTATTCCTGTTCACATGATAGAAACTATCAATAAGTTGAACAGAATTTCTAGGCAGATTTTGCAAGAATTAGGGAGAGAAGCAACACCTGAAGAGTTGGCGGAGCGTATGGAAATGCCGGAAGATAAGGTGCGTAAAGTATTAAAGATCGCGAAAGAACCTATCTCTATGGAAACGCCAATCGGTGACGATGAAGACTCGCACTTAGGTGATTTTATAGAAGATGCAAAAGTGCTATCTCCTGTCGAAGCTGCTACAATAGCGGGCTTAAGAGAGTCTACACAAAATGTGTTGGCTGGTTTAACCGCCAGAGAAGCGAAGGTTTTACGTATGCGATTTGGTATTAATATGAATACTGATCATACGTTAGAAGAAGTGGGTAAACAGTTTGATGTCACACGAGAAAGAATACGTCAAATTGAAGCTAAAGCCTTAAGAAAGTTAAGGCATCCATCAAGATCAGAACAGCTTAGATGCTTTCTGGATGGTGAGTAAATAGTACAAGGGGCCCTTAGCTCAGTTGGTTAGAGCGTCCGACTCATAATCGGCAGGTCGTAGGTTCAAGTCCTACAGGGCCCACCATTTAAATAATAGGCTGCTTAACGCAGCCTTTTGTGTATTCAGATTTTATATTTTATATAGGTGGTGACGTGAGCAATAACTTTAGTTTTACATCAGAATCAGTTTCAGAAGGACATCCAGATAAAGTAGCGGATCAGATATCTGATGCGGTACTTGACGCATTATTAGAGCAAGATCCCCGCTCACGAGTTGCTTGTGAAACACTGGTTAAAACGGGTATGGTTATTCTTGCGGGCGAAATCACGACGAATGCTTGGGTTGATTTAGAAGCTTTGGTTAGAAAAGTCGTTTGTGAAATTGGCTATGATCATGGTGATATAGGTTTTGACGGTCAAAGCTGTGCAGTATTAAATGCGATTGGTAAACAATCTGCTGATATTGCGATGGGTGTTGATGAAGCAGACGACCATGAACAAGGCGCCGGTGACCAGGGTTTAATGTTTGGCTATGCAAGTAATGAAACAGATGTGTTAATGCCTGCGCCTATTACTTATTCGCATCTTTTAGTAAAACGTCAGGCAGAGGTTCGTAAAAATAAATCATTACCTTGGTTAAGACCCGACGCAAAAAGTCAGATTACTTTCAGATATGAGAATAACAAACCCGTTGCGATTGATGCGGTCGTGTTATCAACTCAACATTCACCTGAAATTAGTAATAAAGCGTTGCATGAAGCGGTGATGGATGAAATTATCTTACCTGTGTTACCCAAAGAGTGGTTACACAAAGATACTAAATACTTTATTAACCCAACGGGTCAATTCATTATTGGGGGGCCAGTAGGTGATTGCGGCTTGACAGGTCGTAAAATCATTGTAGATTCTTATGGTGGCATGGCAAGACATGGTGGCGGCGCATTCTCTGGTAAAGATCCCTCAAAAGTGGATCGTTCAGCGGCCTATATGGCGCGTTACGTTGCTAAGAACATTGTGGCGGCGGGTCTTGCAGAGCGTTGCGAGATTCAGGTTTCTTATGCGATTGGTGTGGCAGAACCTACGTCAATTACCGTTGAAACTTTTGGTACCAGCAAATTAAGTGAAGATCGTTTAGTACAAATTGTTAGAGACCATTTTGACTTAAGGCCTAAAGGTTTGATTAATCAGTTAGGTTTATTGAAACCTATTTATCTACCAACGGCTGCTTATGGTCATTTTGGTAGAACTGAAGAATCATTTAGCTGGGAAAAAACCGATAAAGTTGATGCATTAAGAGATGCTGCTGGCCTTTAATTTAAATAATTGAAATCAATTAAATAAGTCAGCTAGTATAAATAGTGCCTTAGCCATTCAGCTGATTTTTTAATATATAAACTAAACTGGGAATTAAATGAGCCAACAAGATTATAAAATTGCAGATATCGCTTTAGCTGCCTGGGGTCGTAAGGAAATTAATATTGCTGAAACAGAAATGCCCGGTTTAATGGCATTACGTGCAGAGTTTGGTGCAGAGCAGCCTTTAAAAGATGCTCGCATTGCTGGCTGTTTGCACATGACTATTCAAACAGCGGTATTAATTGAAACGTTGACAGCTTTAGGCGCAGAAGTGCGTTGGTCATCTTGTAATATTTTCTCTACACAAGATCATGCGGCGGCGGCGATTGCAGCAGCAGGAATTCCAGTTTTTGCTTGGAAAGGTGAAACAGAAGAAGAAGCCGAGTGGTGTATTGAACAAACTATTGTCGGTACAGATGGCTGGCGTCCGAATATGATCTTGGATGATGGTGGTGATTTAACCACTATGATGCATGATAAATTTCCAGAACTAATGGCGGATGTAAAAGGTTTATCAGAAGAAACTACTACAGGCGTATTGCGTTTGTATGAGATGGTGACAAATGGTACTTTAAAAGTACCTGCGTTTAACGTCAATGATTCTGTTACTAAATCAAAATTTGATAACTTATATGGCTGTCGTGAGTCTTTAGTTGATGGTATTAAACGTGCCACTGACGTCATGATCGCCGGTAAAATTGCAGTTGTTTGTGGTTATGGCGATGTAGGTAAAGGTTGTGCGCAATCTTTACGTGGCCTAGGTGCAACGGTATGGATTACAGAAATTGATCCTATCTGTGCATTACAAGCAGCGATGGAAGGTTACCGTGTCGTAACCATGGAAGAAGCTGCTCCGTTAGCTAACATCTTTGTAACAGCCACAGGTAACTTTAGCATTATTACGCATGACCACATGGTGGCGATGCGTGATCAAGCCATCGTTTGTAATATTGGTCACTTTGATGCTGAAATTGAAATTGCTTCTTTGCGTCAATACGAATGGGAAAACATTAAGCCACAAGTGGATCATGTTATCTTTCCAGACGGCAAGCGTTTAATTATCTTAGCAGAAGGTCGATTAGTTAACCTAGGTTGTGCGACGGGTCATCCAAGTTTCGTGATGTCTAATTCATTCTGTAACCAAGTATTAGCACAAATCGAGTTATGGAAAAATGCCGCCAGCTACGAAAATAAAGTGTATATCTTGCCTAAAATCTTAGATGAGAAAGTCGCTAGATCTCATTTAGCACAAATCGGTGTTCAATTAACAACTTTAACTGAAGCACAAGCTAAGTACATCAATGTACCCGTTGAAGGGCCTTACAAAGCAGATCATTATCGTTATTAAAAAATACGGTTGACGTTTGTCCTGAGTTTGTCGAAGTTAATGCTTCGACAAGCTACTTTGTTCAACACAACTCGAACTATCAGGTGAAATGAATAAATTAGTTTCGTGCGTCGCGCCGCTGAAGTTTTTATTAAAGCAGTGGGGATTAACTTTATTATATTTGCATGAGTGAGATTACAATGAGTTCACACAATAAACATCCCCAATTATTCAGCTTTGAGTTTTACCCCCCTAAATCAGAAGAAGGCGTTGTTAGTCTTCAGTCTGTACACAAGCAACTAGCTAGTCTTAAACCTGATTTTTTCTCTGTGACCTTTGGGGCAGGTGGTTCAACTCGAGATAAAACGCTAGACACTGTTGTGGATATCCAGTCAAAAGGGATGTCGGCAGCCCCGCATTTATCGTGTGTGGGTTCTACAAAAGATAATATACGAACTATTCTTAAAAGTTATCAAGATAACGCTATCTCTAAAATTGTAGCATTAAGAGGCGACTTGCCTTCTGGGATGTTATCAGCGGGTGAGTTTCGTTATGCCAATGAGTTAGTTGATTTCATTAGAGCAGAAACGGGCGAGTATTTTCAAATACATGTTGCGGCTTATCCAGAAGTGCATCCTCAAGCCAGTAGTGCGGCAGACGATTTTAAAAACTTTAAGCGCAAAGTCGATGCCGGTGCAAATTCGGCGATCACGCAGTATTTTTATAATGCGGATGCGTATTTTTATTTCTTAGATACTTGCGAGAAAAATGGTATTGATATTCCTATCGTGCCCGGTATTATGCCTATAACCCAATATGCGCAGTTATTTAGATTTTCAGAAATGTGTGGTGCTGATATTCCACGTTGGTTGAGAAAGCGTTTAGAAGGCTTTGGTGATGACAGGGCTTCTATTCAAGCATTTGGTACAGAATTGGTGTCTGATTTGTGCCAGCGTTTATTGGATAATGGGGCTCCAGGCTTACATTTTTATACCATGAATCAGTCTGTGCCTACTTTAGCAATATTGAACAATCTACAACTTCATACCCCAGTTTAATAGATATTTGTCGTATTATGACAAATCAAACACTTGCTTCCCGAGATCTTGCGGTTTTGTGGCATCCTTGTTCACAAATGAAAGATCATGAAGTTTTTCCGATCATTCCTATCAAAAAAGGCCAAGGTGTTTGGTTAGAAGATTTTGATGGTAATCGCTATTTAGATGCGATTAGTTCTTGGTGGGTTAATCTATTTGGTCATGTAAATCCACATATTAATGCCGCTTTAAAAGATCAGTTAGATAGTCTTGAGCATGTTATTTTTGCTGGCTTTACGCATGAATCCGGCATTAAATTGGCTGAGCAATTGGTTGCAGTATCACCGCCGGGTCTTGAGCGGTGTTTCTACGCTGATAATGGTTCGGCTGCCGTAGAAGTCGCTTTAAAAATGAGTTTTCATTATTGGCGCAATAAAGGTAAAACTCAGAAAACAAAATTTATTACCCTAGAAAATAGTTATCACGGTGAAACCTTGGGTGCATTAGCCGTGGGTAATGTGGCCTTATATAAGGAAACTTATGCGCCCTTATTAATGGACGTCATTACCGTGCCTGGGCCAGATTGTTATTATCGTGAACCAGATGAGTCTTGGAAAGATTATTCAATTCGTCGTTTTGCCTTAATGGAAGAGGCGTTACAACAACATGCAGACGAGTGTTGTGCGGTTATTATCGAGCCATTAGTACAATGTGCTGGCAGTATGCGCATGTACGATCCAGTTTATTTAAGTTTGTTAAGAGCGGCGTGTGATAAATATCAAGTACATCTTATCGCTGATGAAGTCGCAGTAGGTTTTGGTCGCACGGGTACTTTATTTGCCTGTGAGCAAGCCGCAATAACGCCTGATTTTATGTGTTTATCAAAAGGTTTAACGGGTGGCTATTTACCGTTATCGGCGGTATTAACCACGGACAATGTCTATCAAGCATTTTATGATGATTATCAAAACCTCACTGCATTTTTACACTCCCACAGTTACACAGGTAACGCGCTGGCTTGTCGTGCGGGCTTAGCTACTTTAGAGATTTTTCAGCAACAACCGATTATTGAGAACAATAAGCACTTGGCTATTACAATAGCAAAAGTGGCTGCAAGGTTTCACGACCATCCTAACGTTGCCGAAGTTAGGCAAACTGGGATGGTCTTAGCCATTGAATTAGTTAAAAACAAACACACGCGTGAGCCATTTCCGTGGCAAGAAAGACGAGGTCAAAAAGTATATCAATATGCTTTATCAAAAGGGGTATTACTACGACCTTTAGGTAACGTGATTTATTTTATGCCGCCTTATATCATCACAGAAGATCAATTGGAAATGCTCGCTAATGTCGCCTGGCAAGGCATTGAAATAGCAGTTAGGTAAGGGTGGGGCTGATATTCTGAATGTTGCGAAAGGCGGCATAGCCAATGCTACTATTAATAACCTGAGTTCGGGATAAGAAAATGAGGTCAGCTCTTTAAAAATATAAAATAATATAATGGGTTATAAAAATATTATCTTAATTAAAGAGGTTGCTAAGCATGAATTTAACACAAATATTTTGCGATGCGGACGATTTTTGCCAAAAATTCATTCCCGAATGGAAAAAAACACGGTTGGAGGGGGAGGAAAAAATAACAAGAGCCAGAGCGCGTTCAATTTGTGAAAGTGAAATTATTACGCTGATGGTTCGTTATCACATTTCTGGCTACCGGACGTTCAGATGGTTTTACCAGAGGCATGTTCAAAAATACTATTTAGCAGACTTTCCAGGCCTGCCAAGTTACAACCGTTTTATTGAGTTGAGGCAAATGAGTTTATGCTAGGCAACTATAGATTATGAATATCTAAGTTTCATAATACCGTTAAATGCTCACCACTCTCTGTATGCACCACATCACCGCTACGCTGTAATACAAAATAACCGCGACTTAAAGCCGCTTCTTTGGCATCATCGTTAATATGGAAAGAAGCAATAGCGCCATATTGTTTATAATTTTGATAAATCGGAAACAGTTTCTTAAAGTTTTGCATCTTACGATCTAATCTATCCAAGTCGTTCTCATGGGCTTTGTATTTAACTTCTACAATACCGACTACGTCACCATTGGTCATGATTAAATCATACTCTTCTTCTGTTTTACCTCGACGTTTATGCCCGTTTTTTTCTATATCGTCAAAGTAAATACTTCCTAAGTGCGGGGCATTGGCTAAACTATTAAAGAAAAACTCTTCAGCAACATCACCTTGATTGTTTGTGACATTCCCTAAAGTAATGCCCAGCCGGTTTAATTTATCAGTGAGCATTTTGTCATTGCGCTTCATTTGCTCACTGGTCTCTTTCATTTTTTCATCAGTAAGTTTCATTTGTTCATTAGTCGCTTCAATTTGTTTTCTAGTCTCTATTTGGGCGGCATGGAGATTTTTGCTATCAACAGCAAGGCTTGCAACGAGGTCTTTTAATTCTTGATCAGTCATGGGCTTATAAATAATTATAATTTTTCAGTATGTTAGCACATTAACTAAAAGCAAGGTCATGAATTTATAATTCAAAGTTCTACCCACCACTTTGACCCTCTATGTAACTAAAGAAACTATACTCGCTCAAGCAGAGAACTGGGCTGCGAAGCGTTATTTCTTTGTAATCATTCAAATACGTCCGTTAAAAACTAGCATCAATCGCGGTGTCGAACTACTGTTCAATTTGTTCTAAAGAGGCATTAGCAATTTGGGCGGTGATTTCGATAGGAATGACGCCATAACGTTTTGCTACCCTCAAGAAAGTAGAAACAACTGTTCTACTTTTAATGCTTTAAGCGACAATCAAAATATCAGACGCTACCAAAGCAGGATGTGTCCCAAGGATAGCCACCTCAACGGCTGCACCTTTAGCACTGCCATCCGCATCGTAATATAAGCCACCCGTAGTGCTGTTATAAATTAAGTGCGAAGTTGCAGTTGTGCCACTGGTCGCCGTCGTACTAGATACAAATTCTTTTGCTGTAAGCGTGGTTCCCAATCCTGTTCCAGCCGCCCTAGTGATACCCGCAAAGATAGCTTTACTGAATTGTAATTTATCAGTGCCCGATATAAAGTCAGTAATTTTATCGATATTCGTTAGCGTGTTGGGGGTAGTATTAAACCCAAAGATATCAGCACCCTCACAGCCAATTAACATATCATTCCCGTTGCCACCCGTTAATTTATCGGCTAACGCTGATCCTGTTAAGGTGGCTACCAACTTAAGTCGGGACAGATGCTAGGCTTAACCTTATACTGTACCTCCTTAAGTGGGTAGCCTACTCTGCAACGGCTTGAAAAGCGGGTTACCGTTATTAAGGTAAATCGTAACCGTATTTTTGGATGATCGCTAGTGCGGGTGCGGATTTTAAATAGGCTAATAAAGCAATCGCTGCTGGGTTTTCAGTGCCATTTTTTAAGAGTGCAAGCCCTTGTCGAATAGTAGCATATTGATTAGAGGGAATGATGTAAGCCGATCCTGAACCAATTTTACCGTTTTCAATTACTTGCGATAGGGCGACAAAGCCCAGTTCTGCGTTACCTGTACTAATAAATTGTTGGGCTTGGGTAATGTTTTCGCCTAGCACTAGTAGAGGCTGGGTTTTTTCTAGCAAGCCTTGTTTTGTTAAATAATCAACCGCCGCAGCACCATAAGGCGCTACTTTGGGATCGGCAATGGCAACATGTTTAAAATTGCCAGATTTTAAAATCTTACCTTCTGCATCAACATAACCCGGTGTTGCTGACCATAGCGCTAATTTTCCTAATGCGTAGGTACTTAAAGTGCCACTAACTACATAACCTTCTTTCTCAAGTAAAGCGGGGCCAGTTTCATCAGCCGCAAGTATTACTTCAAAAGGGCCGCCGTTCTCAATCTGAGACACAAACTTACCTGTAGAACCAAATGATAATTTTGCAGAATGGCCCGTGGCCTTTTCAAAGCTTTCGGCAATTTCGGTCATGGGCTTGGTAAAGTTTGAGGCCACAGCCACAAGGGTTGAATCTGCAATGGCTGCTGAGGCATTCAGTAGTAAACCTAAAGTGATGCTGGCTAATAGAGATGAATAGTTAGACATAGATGTTTCCTTTTTATGAGGTGGACTGAACTGGTTAAAATCTTAACTGACTTTCAAGGTAGAAGTAGTCGGTATCTGCGCCTGGCGTTGGGTTTATCCCAGCTAAATAGGCGCCAGTATTTGTGGTGGTATGAGCTGACTTTGCAAAATCCCCTTTAAATAAATGATACCAACCAGCGTCTAAATTAAGGCTGCTGTTGACGTTATAGCGGCCTATAAAGCCTAGTTGGTCGCCAATATATGAACCGTTACCGTTGGCTAAAGCGGGTTGGGTGCCTGATGTACAGGTATTGCCACCCCAACAATCATTGGCAGACGCTAACCAAACTAGGCGTTGTAAGAATTTAAAAGATAGGTCTTTGCTGGGGGCAAAGTCAATTTTATACCCTGGTGAGTTGATATTACTTCTTTGGAAGGCGCCATAAATACCTGTGGAGCCAAAGTCAAAATCAGAGGCGCCATACAACGGATCAAATCGACCATCAGTGGCGGATGCACTAGGGTTCTTCCAATTGGAGCTACCACTAGCATAGTCATATTCTAAATAGAATCTTGGTGACCAAGGTAGGTCAAAACTATAGCCAGCTTCTACATGTGAAGACCAAGCTTCATGGGTTTGGGTGGTGTTGGCATAGCCGCCTGTCGCAGCATATTTAACCGTACCAAACTGCCCCATGCCTTCGGCTTGAAAGTCAAATTTTCCCTTGGTGGGTTTTTGAAAAAACCGAATAGTGGGTGTCCAGTAATTTCGATTCCGAGTCGGATTTAAAGAGCTATCGCCTTCATTCAATTGGTATAAGGCAATTTCGGCATTGATGTTTTTATAAATATTATTGTATTCAAATATCCCGCCTGAAAACCAGGTATGAAAGTCTTCTTCATCCCATTTAGTATTGTTGAGTAAATCAGGATTAGGGGTAACAGAATTGTAGTTGGGATATCTAAGCACAGGCACGGTGACAAAAGCATTAAATTGCCATTGTTCGTAATCCAACACTCGGGTTCTAAAGCCGGTAAAATTATTAACTGTATTACGGAAAATGGGTCTGGCGACTAAACGACGGCTGCCCAGATCCATTGTTTGTCTACCAAATTTAAGCTCAGTCCCCAAGCCGCTATTCAATACATTCTGATCGGCCCATGAGGCATAGCCTTGGGCAAAATCCCAAGTATCTGCCGAGGCGTTGTTGGCAGGGAAGGGCGTGTAATTAACGGTATTAGGTGTAGCGCCAGTGTTCAAGTCTGAGCCTAGGGTTCTTGCATCCAGTAGTTCAACGGCAATTCGAAATTTATTAAATTTAGCTTGTAACCAAAAGTCAGTTTGCAAGTCAATTTGTTGATCACCACCTTGAGATTGAACGCCTTTTTGTGAACCTTTAAAGGCATTTGCTAGAGATTCATAGCGAGTTCTTTGTTCAACCCCAAAGGCTAGCCAATTAGGTAAGCCTAAAGTGTCATGTGCGTTCCATACGGGTTTTTGATAGTTGTTACCTAATAAGGGATCGTCCATCATAAAGTTGTAAGCCGCCATAGGTGCTCTTGAGTAGGTTGGCGTGGGTTGTTTGGTCGCGGCTGGATTGGCATTGAGTGGTTCCGCCGCCAGTCCTGCGATTGGATAATTCAAAATCATTAAACTTGAAATGATTAATTTCATGGGGGTATATCCGATAGTGCGAGGTTTAGTTTGTATCATTAGATGTCCTTTAGATTTGATTATATACCGATATGTATAAAATTACATAGCGTTTTCCTTGGTAGGGCGAGTAATCATAAAAGGCTTATGTATTTGTGTCTAGTGGTTGTGCGATGTGGTCTAGGTGCGGTGTAAGCTGTTGTAGTGTTTGTGCAAGCTTGTTCAATAGTCGTGCAAGCACGCATAGGGGTTACGCAAGCTTGTTTGCTATCTAGGCAAGTACGCATAGGGGTTATGCAAGGTCGTGTTGTGCCTGTGCAGGCTTGCATGGCGGCTGTGCAAGCTTGCATAGGACTTGTGCTAGCCTGCACAGAGTCTTTAGAGGCTTGCATAGCGTTTTTGCGAGCCTGCATGGTGACTGTGCAGCTATAGGGAAAAGTGATGCAAATCTGCATAGGGTCTGGGCGAGCAGGCATGATAGATAGGCGAGCTTATTGGTCGGCAAGTATTGCCGGATATTTCCTAAATAATTGGACACAAAGAAATTATTTTTGGCGCGGCTTTATTTTTTAAGAAGTTAGATGGAATGGGGTTTGTAGAGGTAATTATTTTTAATGTTAGCTTAATAAGTTGGCGATTTATGAGTCAGTAACTGGTATCAGCGTAAAATTAATGTTAGGTTTTTTGGATTAGTGCGTATACTCAGGACTCATTCCTTTGCAATTATTTGGAGCTAGACCGTGAAAAAAACAAAAGTGTCTTTAGATTTTATCAGAATGCCTGTGGCGTTAAAAATTCTTTTTTGTCGTAGTGTGTTATTAGATTTAACAGGAAATTCATCATATCAGATGCCTGATGTTTCTTTAGAAGATGCAAAAACGGCGGTGGATAATTTAGAAATAGCGGCACTCGCTGCAGTAGGCGGCAGTAATTTGGCGACTGCGCAGATGCATGAAAAAGAGAAGATTGTAAATGACCTATTTCATAATTTAGCGGCGTATGTAGAAAGACTGGCTAATGGCGATGAAGCTAAAATTATCTCCAGTGGCTTTCATTGCACGCAACAGCCATCACCTTATATTAAATTGCCGTTGGCAATTAATTATGGTTTGATTTCTGGTACTATCATATTGGTTGCCAAAGCGATTGATAATGCAGGTTCTTATGAATGGTATTATGCGATAGGCGAGTTGCCAGCAACGGATGCTGGTTGGGTGTCTGCAGGAAAAAGTACGAGTGCAAACTTTGAAATAGCGGGTTTAACAGTGGGTGCAAAATATTATTTTACAATGAGCGCTGTTACTACAAAGGGCACTACAGATTTTTGCGAGCCTGTATCAAAAATTATTATATAAA
>CAIQNQ010000217.1 GCA_903873165.1 uncultured Methylococcaceae bacterium
GACATTATTCAATCTCTGTGAATGGAAACTGGCGTTTAACATTTAGATTTGAAGGCGAAGATGTCATCTTGCTGGATTATCAAGATTATCATTAGGAAATTAATATGACGATGCACAATCCTCCGCACCCAGGGCTCGTTCTTCGTGAATGGATACCTGAGTCGATGTCTATAACGACTGCCGCAAGCGAATTAAAGGTTTCTCGGGTTACCTTATCTAAGATTCTCAATGGTAACAGTAATATTAGTGCTGATATGGCATTAAGGTTATCGTTATGGCTAGGAACTTCCGCTGAGTTTTGGTTAAATATGCAAGTTAAGTATGATTTGTGGCAAGCAACTCAAAAAGGTTGTCCGAACATTACCCGAATTGCAGCTTGATTAAATTTGTAAAGTTGATGTTAGCGCGTTAGGATTAAATCGCCTGGACAAAATCCTGCCCTGCGTATGGACAGGTCGCGACCTGTCCCTACTTCTGAAATATACATGTAAGACAAATCCCAAAATATTCTATTGCCCAGCAATCGACATACGTTCTACCAATATAGAACCGGCTCGAACATTGCCACGATAATCCACGTCATTACCCACAGAAACGATATTTCTGAGCATCTCTTTTAGATTACCAGCGATAGTAATTTCTTCCACGGGATATTGAATTTGCCCCTTTTCTACCCAGAAACCTGCCGCACCACGAGAATAATCACCGGTTAAGATATTAACGCCCTGCCCCATTAACTCTGTGACCAACAAACCGGTATCTAATTGCTTTAATAAACCATCAAAATCCAATACGCCCGGATCAATCGTTAAGTTACGCACTCCGCCTGCATTTCCAGTACTCTGTAGACCCAATTTACGCGCAGAATAAGTACTTAAAACATAGCTGCGTAATATGCCGTCCGTCACTAAATCCCGAGTATGCGTCGCTACGCCTTCACTATCATAAACTGAACTACCTAAAGCACCGACCAGATGCGGTTGCTCATAGATATGCACAAATTCAGGGAATACTTGGGTATCGATGGCATCTAATAAGAACGAAGATTTACGATATAAATTGCCACCAGAGATAGCGCCTACGAAAGAAGACAACAATCCTGAAGCGATTTCCGCACTGTATAACACAGGACATTGTCTGGTCGTAAGACTACGCCCTTCTAATCGTCTTAAGGTGCGTTGTGCGGCTTTTTTGCCCACTTCAACAGCCGCTTCTAAGTTATTGGCATTTCTGGAGACGGTATACCAATAATCCCGCTGCATACTATCGCCGCGTTGTGCTAACACAGAACAACTCAATGAATGTCGAGTTGATAATGAGCCATGTAAAAAACCTAAACTATTACCTAAGACATGAATCCCTTGATGGGTATTAACTGAAGCACCTTCTGAATTGGTAATTTCGGCATCATAATTTCGCGCCGCATCTTCACACTCAATGGCTAAAGCAATCGCCTCATCAGCACCGATTGCCCAAGGATGATTCGTATCAAGATCAGGAAACTCAGTCGCTAATAATGCTTTTTCTGGTAAACCTGCGTATTCATCTTCACTGGTATAACGCGCAATACTGCAGGCGGCACTGACAGTTTCTTTAATAGATTCAGCGGATAAGTCGGTAGTGCTGGCAGACCCTTTACGCTGTCCGAAATAAACGGTAATCCCTAAGCCTTGGCTACAGTGATGTTCAATTGTTTCGACGTCGCCTAAGCGCACTGAAACTGACAAGCCATTCTCTTGACTTAAGCCGGCTTCTGCTGCCGTAGCACCTTGCTGTTTGGCTTCATCTAATAAATTTTGAACAATATCTTTTAATCTATTAACTTCTTGCTGATTTTGCACAGTATTCTCTTTATGTAATTTTTTGATGACTAGACAACTGATCTATTTAAACGCAGGCCGACCACTACACACTCGTGCCGCCCACAGTAATGCCATCAATCTTTAAAGTAGGCTGGCCTACACCGACCGGCACGCTTTGGCCTTCTTTACCACAGCTACCGACACCGCTATCTAATTCAAGATCAGTGCCCACCATCGACACTTTAGTGAGGACATCCGGGCCATTACCAATTAAAGTTGCCCCTTTAACGGGTCGCGTGATTTTGCCATCTTCTATCAGATAAGCTTCGCTAGCAGAGAATACAAACTTGCCAGACGTAATGTCCACTTGACCGCCCGCAAAGTTCTTAGCGTATAAACCTTTCTTAACCGACTTAATGATTTCTTCTGGATTATGTTGGCCCGCCAACATATAGGTATTGGTCATTCTGGGCATGGGTAAACTGGCATAAGACTCACGACGACCATTACCAGTCGATTTAACGCCCATTAATCGCGCATTAAGCTTATCTTGCATGTAACCTTTCAGGATGCCATTTTCAATTAGCACCGTATTTTCAGTTGGCGTGCCTTCATCATCGATACTTAAAGAACCACGTCGACCTGCGATAGTACCATCATCTACTACTGTACATAAATCAGACGCCACGCGCTCACCCACTCTGCCACTAAATGCAGAAGTGCCTTTACGGTTAAAATCACCTTCTAAACCATGCCCAATCGCTTCATGTAATAAAATACCCGGCCAACCAGAACCGAGTACGACCGTCATATTGCCTGCTGGTGCTTCCTGGGCTTCTAAATTAACCAAAGCTTGGCGCACGGCTTCGCGTCCATACTCTAAGCCTCTATTCAGATCAACAAAGTAATTGTAATCACTACGACCACCACCACCCATGCTACCTTGCTCTCGACGGCCATTTTCGACTACGATCACCGATACATTCATGCGCACTAAAGGTCGAATATCTGCCGCCAAAGTGCCATCTTGATTGGCGACTAAAATAGTTTCATGCACACCGCTTAAACTAATAATGACTTCTTCTATACGATGATCCAGCTTACGGGTTTCGGTATCAACCTGGCGTAATAAATCGATCTTTTGCTGTTCGCCTAAAGACTTAAGTGGATTAGCAACGGGATAGTATTGCACGGTGTTTGCGGCATGAATCAAACCAATCTGCGCGTCCTGTCCTTGACGACCTATGGCTCTGACATTATTTGCGGCTTCAAGTAATACGGGTAATTCAATACGGTCGCTATAAGCAAACC
This sequence comes from uncultured Methylococcaceae bacterium, assembly GCA_903873165.1. Classification (GTDB taxonomy): domain Bacteria; phylum Pseudomonadota; class Gammaproteobacteria; order Methylococcales; family Methylomonadaceae; genus Methylobacter_C. The sequence goes on from CAIQNQ010000217.1 coordinate 3,114, forward strand.
CCGTTTTCTCTCCTGATACGGCTCTTACACCGACACCTTGTTCGATACTATGAGAACCTTCTTTAATGATGCCGCCTTCCATGACCCAGGATTCACTATGACTGGACTGAAAGTAGATATCGGCTGCGTCCACACTCGCGGTAAGCAACCTGCCCATGATATTTTCGATATCTGCATCTTGAATACCAGCAGGCACCAAAATAGCTTGTTTTGCTAAGTTTAATATTTTCATTAGACCATTAATTGTTTGTAGCGATTAAGAAGAGCCAATCTATCACTTACCTAGGCTCAACTTTATTTATTGTGCTCATGACCTGGGCCGGAGCCTTTTTTATCTAATATTTTAGGTCGTTCACTCATTGTTTTGTAAATCGAGTTTAAAAGCTTTTCAGCTCCATCAGCAGGGGGAGTCGTCAATTTATATTGTTCTTCTGATTTAGAACTTTGTTTGGGTTCAGTGTTGTTCGCGACAAGTACTTCAGTTTCATCACCCTGCTCAGTCACCGTTATCACATAACGCTCCTCAGTAAGCTTATCACCGAAAAAACTCAAGGTCTTGTCAACGAAATTACTGTCTTCTTCTGGCACTTTATCAGGGTAATAACTCACAAAGTATCGACCTTTATCGTGCTCTCGGTCGGTTATTTCCAAATGATCCACGATTAGAGCATTACCTAAAGTTTGCCAAGCCACATCAAAGGGTTGCTTAATTCTTAATACAGCCGGCGAAGTGGATTTAATATAAACCTTAGAACCTAAATCCGTTCCAGCTATATTATGCTTAACGATACTAGTGTCTTTAAGTTTAGCTTCAGGTACTTGAATAGCACCAATCTCTGGCGGCTTCTCTAACATAGCAGTATCTCGATAACGACTATCGTGAGCAGTACAAGAGCTTAATAAAATGATTAATAAGAAAATATATAACTTACGCATCGTTATCTTCTCAGAAAAAACGGCGATGTTCTAAAGCAGGAAAAGCAGCACGCACTTTGTGTAAACGCTCTAAATCAATATCAGCAGATACAAAACCACCACCCGTCTTATAGCAGTCTAAAATCACGCCCCAAGGATCAATAATCATACTGTGACCAAAAGTTTTACGACCATTAAGATGAAAACCACCTTGATTAGGTGCTATGACGTAACACAGATTTTCAACCGCTCTTGCCCGTAACAATACTTCCCAATGTGCTGCCCCTGTTTCAGCAGTAAACGCCGACGGCACAACTAAGACTTCAACGCCTAACTCAGACATCTTGCGGAAGAACTCAGGAAAGCGTAAATCGTAACAAATAGCCACACCCAATTTACCAAAAGGCGTATCGAAAACCTGCACTTCAGTACCTGGCTCAATCGCATCAGACTCACGATACACTTCATCAGTGCCCGGCACTTTTACATCAAATAAATGAATCTTGTCGTAACGACCTACTCGCTCACCTTTATCGTTATAAATCAGGCAAGCAGCACGCACTTTATTATCAGCTATCCCTGCCATCGGCAGGGTGCCGCCGACTATCCAAACGCTATGTTTTTTTGCTGTAGCAGCCAAGAAATCCTGAATAGGCCCCACGCCATCGACTTCTTTTGCATTCAACTTATCGGTCTCATGCGTCCCCATTAAAGCAAAATTTTCTGGTAAAGCCACTAGTTTTGCCCCGGCTTTTACTGCTTCTGCAATTAACTTTGCTGCTTCTAATAAATTAAAACTGATGCTAGGGCTAGATGCCATTTGTATTGCTGCACACTTAATCATAATTGCTCTCTTATTTTTGTTCTTCGTGTTCCTGATTCCAAGGAAAATCAGTCAGGCTGTACCATGTTTTTTGAACTAAACCACCCTTTTTATGCAAAGGTATAATCTGTGAATTACCCCATGCGCCTTTAACCAAATATTGATAGCCAAAGAAAAAACCTTCTTGATCTTTACCCGTCAAAGATTGACCGATTATACCGGTCACTTTATCCACAATTGTACCAGCAATAGGTAAGGCATCCGCACTTTTTGGGACGACTGAAATCAACTCATCCAGACTTTTATTAATTAAATCGGTACTACCTACGATACTTATTTTTGCCGGAATGGCATCCACTACCAAGTCTTTAGTTATTGCTTTACCATCCTTAAGATCAAAATGTCCCTTAATCGTATTGAAAGAAAGTCCTTCTTTATAAATATCACTAAAATCTAATTGAATTCTTTTTACCCATTGTGCCATCGCCAAAATACCCAGCAATCGACCGAAACCAGGTTCAACACTTAATAATCGCCCCGATTTAAAATTAACATCCACATCTCCTTGAATATTTTTCAGGGCCATTTGATAAGGTGCTCCATCCCAATGCCCAGAAAAATGAATATCAGCCTGAGTTTCCATAAAGTCTTTACTAATATCTAAATCAGCTAACCATTTGCCAGCATCTGGGACACCTAAATGTCCTTGGAATGTTGTTTGTGAAACACCGGCAATTACTTTCCAAGCCCCTGATATTTTTAATTGTTGTTCAGCACTCAGCAAATCCATTTGCTTAAATAGTATGCCATTATCAACCCGCTCCGTTTCTAAGGTCATCCGCCCTAAATTAATTTTGTGCCACCATGTCTTTGCACTGGTCAAAGATAACGTGGGTAAATCATTGGGTAACACGTTGTCTTTAGAAGCTATTTCTACCTTCGCGCTTTCAGAACTTTCTGATTGGCTCTTAAGTTCTTTAAAAGCAGATAAATCAACAGAATCCATTGCTAAAATAAGCTTATCATCCCCCTTCATATCTTTAGGAATATTTACTTTGCCAGTCGCAAACGAACTAAGCAAGTCACCTATCCAATATCCCCGACTCGATTTTAAAGTCAAATCAAAAGCACCTAGCTCAGTCGCCTTCCATAAGGCTTGCTGACTGTGTACCTTAAATTGCCTAATATCTAGCGGAGCAGATTTTTCATCCACTTTTTGTGGTGATAACGCTAACCAATCATAAAAATTAAAGGGCGTTTCATTAATTTCTATACTCAAACCGGGTTCTGTATCAGGGTGTACCTCTCCAGCCCCCAATAATACGCCGCCGGAATAGAGTCGATGTGCAGCCAAATCCAATTGCACATCGGCTTTAAATTGCTGGTTATAATTCAGCTTAATCGGTAGAAATTTGTCAGCACCCAAACCAAAAGTTAATGCCAACGACTTTTTCTGTTCTTTGGTTTTAGCCAACAATTTAGGTAACTCTAAACCAACTCCAAGCAAATCACTTTGCAATAAAAGTTCTGAGGATCTATTCTCATAAGGCAAACCCAGCTTTAACTGATAAGACATTGAACCATTAGCCAGATTCAAACCAGGAATATCAAATTGGTGTTGTAAATCCTCAATACTGCTATTACCCGTTATATTAAGAAAGGTTTGTTGATGATCTGCCTTATCAATATTTACTTTGATTGGCTTATTTAAAGCCCGGGCCCGAATCGTATCGCTATATACACCATGCTCGGTAAACTTTAAATCCCCTTCAATCTTACTAACTAACAAATCTAAGGCTTTAACAGTTAAACTGGCATTATTAAACTGTGCCTTACCGTAAACTTTCGGCAAAATGCCTTCTGCTAGAGGTAGTGTTAAATCCAAAGTGATTGGCGTGATTCCTTCTGGAGTGATCGCATCAACAATAAATCCTACTTCCGAATCCAAAGGCGATGCTTTTAAAAACTCAAAGACATGAGATATTTCACCCTCTAAACTACCCGTTACCGTTAATATTTTACTTCTCCCCATCTCAGGATTAATCACTGTTGCTTGGGAAATGTTCAAATCATGACTTTTACCTTGGGAAATTTCACAAGTAAGATAGCGATGCTGAATATCTACTTTACCGATAATATCCGTGATTAAAGGCCAATCAGGTGCATAGTTCAAGGTTAAACCTTCAACATCCAATGAAGCTTCAAAGACCCCATCCGCATTTTGAGAAGGAAAAGCCCCCAATTTAGCGGAATATAATATTTCTCCTTTCGTCACTCGACCTGCCGCAAAAGCCTTATCAAACCACGCCACGTCGGCTGGCTTCATCACTTTTTTAGGATAATTTGGCGTTAACAAACTCACATCATCGCTGACAAAGTTGGTTTGTAAATCCATAAAGGGTAAATCATGAGCTTTAGGGAGGTTTATATGCAAGCGACTCAGACTTTGAAAATGTGGTAAATTTAAGCGCACATCATCACTGGCAATAGACCAATCAGTTGCTGTTTGCGACCAATCGATCTTAGCCTTAATACCTGTAATTTTAAGTGGCTCCAGAAAAACGTCCGGCAGGTTAAAATCAACATTGTTAGATGCTAAACGTAACTGCCCGCCAGTTTCAGTGCCTTTTATAGTCCCTGTTAAATTAGAAAGCCCAGGAATACCTTCAATTGGCATTAAACTCAAGTCATGAAAAGCACCTTTTACAGCCAACGACTTTTGCGCTAAATCACTTATTAAGACAAGGTTTTCTAAACGCCCCTGGACATTTGCTTGCTGCAATAACTGCATTTGCTGTTTTGATAAGGGCGCAAAATACTGCGCAATATAGGCAAGTTCTTTTAAATCTAGCTGCTTTATATACGCGGACAGCTGTTGCAATTGAGTCGCATCATTTAGAACTCCTGAGAGACTAAAAACCGCATCAGGCCATACTTTACTCTCACCTTTTGGAGTACTCGTTTCTAAGAAAAATCTTGCTACATCAAATTGCCAGTGGTTATCTTGTAAACGACCGTTAAACTCAGCTGTTAATTGTTTAGCGATAAATAACTCATCATCAACTGATTCAACCTTAAGTTGCAGTATGTCAACTTGTGTTTGCAGTGTAACCAATTGCGACTGCTGCAAATCACCCCATGCTTTTACATTAGCTTTACCCGAATTAATTTTTACACTAATCGGCAAGTCCATCAGCGTCAAAGCAGACAAGTTCAGATTCTTGCCATCAATAAACACCTGACCATTCATTGGAGAAGTAAAAGCATTACCTTCAAAATTGATAACCGCTGTTAAATACTCACCGTAAGTCTCTGGCAATTGCGTCATTATATTAACTTGATGATGCGACCCTGAATTAATAATCGCTAAATTGACGGCTTCAAGTTGAATGGGCTTAGCATTAGTTTTCTGATCTAACCACGTTACTTCACTGGCCAGCACTTCATATTGAGCATCCTCTAATAGCCACAAAGGTTGCTCATCACCCTCTTTTAAGCCAACGATAGAGATACTTCCATCCAGTTTTCTGGTCACTGAAAGCTTAGCTCCCACTAAACTAATCCGAGCAGACGATAACACCTCCCTATTAAATAATAGATCTAATAAATTAATGTCTAAACGAATTTCTTTTAGTTGAATAGCCGGCGGGGCATTGGCGACTACGGAGGATATTTTGATATCGGTTAAGATAAATTCAGGCTTATAACCTCGCATATTGGCACTTAACTTTCCGATAGTAAGCGGTGTACCCACTAAACCTGTCACACGTGCCGATAAATCAGCTTTATAATGATCAACACTTAACAATAATACGCGCAGCGTCGTTAAACTAAGTGCTACGACTATTAAAGACCCAAAAATTAAATGCCGCGTCGCGCGTTTAATATGATGAATCATAAGCACTATTAAAGCAGCACCACGTCATATTGTTCCTGATTATATTGCGCTTCTACTCTAAATTTAATCTGTACACCCAAGAATATCTCTAATTCAGCCAGCATATCTGCTTCCTCATCTAACAACATTTCAACCACTTCATTAGATGCTAACACCAGTAAAGTTTGCACTTTATACAACCTTACCTCACGAATAATCTCTCTAAAAATCTCTAAACACATTGATTCTGCAGTTTTTAACACACCTCGACCACCACAGGTACTACAAGGCTCACACAAAATATGTTGTAGACTTTCTCGAGTTCTTTTTCGAGTCATTTCCACCAAACCCAACACAGAAACTTCAGTTATTTTAGTCTTTGCCCGATCTTTTTCAAGATTACGTTCTAGGGCATGTAACACCAACTTCTTGTGGTCTTCACTCTTCATATCGATAAAATCGATGATGATAATGCCCCCCAAGTTTCTAAGTCTTAATTGCCGAGCGATAGTTTGAGCCGCCTCCAGATTTGTTTTGAAGATGGTTTCTTCAAGGTTACGTCCACCCACATAACCACCCGTATTCACGTCCACTGTGGTCATCGCTTCAGTTTGATCAAAAATCAAATAACCACCCGATTTTAGTTTAACCTTGCGATCTAACGCTTTCTTAATCTCGTCTTCGACACTGTAAATATCAAAAACAGGGCATTCACCCGAATAATGCTCAATCACCGGCACGATTTCGGGTACAAATACTTCGGCAAATTCCAGTAAACTTTTATAGGTTTCTCTAGAATCTACCCGAACTCTATCCAAACTTTCTTTATACAAATCTCTGAGCGTTCTGATACTTAAAGGTAAATCTTTATGGATAAATTGCTTAGGTTTAGCCAAGATTATTTTCTTAAGAATAGACTCCCATAGCTTCAACAAAAAAGTCATATCCGCTTTAATTATATCTTCTGATACGCATTCAGCTGCTGTTCTGGCAATAAACCCACCACAGTTATTTTCCTGTCTAAAACCATCTAAAATAGCCCTTAATCGCGCCCGTTCTGCTTCAACCTCGATACGCTGTGAAACACCTGAATTATTCGCATAAGGCATGTACACTTGATATCGCGAAGGAATAGATATTTCTGTTGTTAAGCGTGCACCTTTACTGCCTAAAGGATCTTTAACCACTTGTACAACAAGGCCTTGACCTTCCCGCAGATAAGATTCAATCTGATCAGAGGCTTTTTCTTCTAAATCTTTAGCGCATAAATCAGAAATATGAATAAACGCCGCTTTGGGCAAACCAATATCTATAAACGCCGCTTGCATGCCTGGCAATACTCGGCAAACCTCACCTTTATAAATATTACCCACTAAACCCCGCTCGCGGGTTCTCTCGATAATCAGTTCTTGTAACACCCCATTTTCAATGACCGCAACCCGTGTTTCAGGAGGAGTCACATTAATTAAAATCTCTTCACTCATTTAAGTAACTCTATTCCTTGTTTTGATAATATCTGGGCTGTTTCGAATAATGGTAAACCAACCACACCTGAAAAACTACCGACGATTGACTGAACAAATAAACTACCTAGACCTTGAATGGCATAACTACCCGCCTTATCCAAAGATTCTCCAGTCTGCCAATAGCCCAACATCTCGCACTCTGACAGCTCCCTAAAGGTGACGTCCGTAATGCTCATCGACTCAAAATGCTCGCGTCCTCTTAAAGACACCGCGCTTACTACTTGATGGGTTTTACCCGATAATTGTCTCAACATTGCCAAAGCATCTGCTTCATCTTTTGGTTTACCCATAATGGTATTACCTAAAATTACCGAAGTATCTGCCGCTAAAACGGGTAAAGTAGGATTAAGTTGTGCCACACATAACGCTGACTTTTCTGCTGCCACCCTCTGTACATAAGCTAAAGGCTGTTCATTGGGTAACGGTGTCTCATCTAAATCAACTGCATAAACTTGATAACCAATTTTGATTTGATCAAGAAGTTCTCTACGCCGAGGTGAAGCAGAAGCAAGAATAATTTGACTAGTCATTAACGATGATAGGGATGATTATTAAGAATACTCCAAGCACGATACAACTGTTCTGCCACCACAATACGTACTAATGGATGCGGAAAAGTCAGTTTAGATAAGCTCCATGATTCACGCGCTAACTGTTTAGCAGAATCAGCCAAACCTTCGGGGCCACCCACCAGTAATGCCACATTTTGGCCGCTTTCCAACCAACGCTGCATGGCTAGCGCTAATTCCGGTGTTGTCCAAGGTTTACCAGGAATATCTAAAGTGACAATATGCGAACCTGGCGGAATAGCTGCCAACATGCGTTCACCTTCGTCTCTGACAATTCGCACCACATCACTATTCTTAGTACGCTTTCCTGGGACGACTTCTTTAAGCATCAACTCACACTCGCGTGGCATCCGCTTTGCATATTCATCATAACCTTGCGCTACCCAGCTAGGCATACGGTTACCAACGGTGATTAAATTTATTTGCATAGCGCTTAACTACCGTCACCAAAGTCCAAATTGAATAAATGCTGTATTTTAAAGTCTGCTATTACATTTATAGTATTAGCAACAAAAAAAGCCCGCCAAGTTAAATAACCTGGCGGGCTTATCCTCTTGACTATCCTTTAAAAACTAACCCGCCGCTTGCACTGGTATAGACGAGGCAGAACGAACGACTTCATTTTTATTGTTAAAATAAACCAACTTAGGCTTGTGTTGCTCGGCTTCCTGTTCATTTAGAATGGTGTAAGCACAGACAATAATCAAATCACCCGGACAGGCTAAACGAGCAGCCGCGCCATTGACTGAAAACACGCCTGAACCATTCTCAGCACGTATCGCATAAGTGGTAAAACGCTCACCGTTATTGATGTTATAGATTTGGATTTGCTCGTATTCTTTTATGCCTGCTAGATCAAGAATAGTGCCATCTATAGCACAAGACCCCTCATAACCCAACTCTGAACGCGTCACGGTGGCTCTATGTAACTTCGCTTTAAGCATCGTAATTTGCATAATAAAACACTATAAATACATTTGAAAACCGGACATTATCCATTAAATAAAAGAGTCCATCAACTATTTAGATATCCGCCCCTTCCCAACAAAACAAATAATACACTTTAACTTCAACAAACGAGTCCAGTTTACAAGAAAAGCCTCTCGTATAAAAGACTTAACTATTATTAGTTGCTAAACATATAAGCCACTAGTATCTATAGCAATACTTCAGACAGTTTATGCAGCTATAGTGACATAGTTACATAATGCTTCAAAGCCTGAGCTAGATTTTATGGCAATAAAGTCCAACCCTAAGTGGCAAGAAAACCTTTCCAATAATAGTGTCCACTTTTTTTAAAAATCGCAGGGGGCAACCATTCTGTAGCAGGGAGCAACACGACAAAACACTCTCCGCTCCTGCCTTGCTTCAAAACGCAAGGCATTGTAGGTGTTGCGTTTGCCTTTTCTGCAGCCTAAATAATGCCGGTACAGATTGGCAAAACTAAACACACTACCGGATTCAACAAGCACAATCATTCTCCCGGGCGAACAGC
>CAIQNQ010000218.1 GCA_903873165.1 uncultured Methylococcaceae bacterium
GGATAGGTCACAATATAATCCCGCTCATTGGCCCATGTTTGCAAGATAGGGTCTACAATGCGCCAAGCGTGTTCTACTTCATCAAATCTTAAAAACAAGGACCGATCACCTTTTAAAACATCTAATAATAAATCTTCGTAAGCATCAATCGCTTTTTCATCCTGATTCCTGAAGCTGGCATCCAAACTACTAGTCCGGGTACTCATCTCTAGACCGGGCTCTTTTACCGTCATTTCAATTCTAATAAACTCTTCTGGCTGGATACCCATTAAAATCCAATTGGGATTCATACAATGCACATCAGTACCCCGAAAAAACTGTAAGGGGGGATGCCTAAAACAAATCGAGATAGTAGACTGAGCCTTCGCCATGCGCTTGCCTGTACGCATATAAATTGGCACACCTCGCCAACGCCAGTTATCAATATACAACTTAATAGAAGCATACGTTTCGGTAATGCTATCTTCGGGAATGTGATCTTCCTGCAAATAACTATTTACCTTTTCACCTTTAATATGGCCCTGCGCATATTGCGCCCTAAAAGCATGACTATGCACAGCTTCTTTAGGGATAGGTCTGATAGATTTCAATACCTTTACTTTTTCATCGCGTAAAGACTCTGCATCCATCGTAGCAGGGGGTTCCATCGTAACTAATGTCAGCAACTGCAACAAATGACTCTGCAACATATCTCGTAGGGCACCCGCAGAATTATAATAATCCCCCCTACCCTCAATTCCCAACTCTTCTGAATGGGTAATTTGAATATGATCAATATAATTACGATTCCACAATGGCTCTAACATGACATTTGCAAACCGGAACACTAAGACATTTTGCACCATGCCTTTACCTAGATAATGATCAATACGGTAAATTTGTTCTTCAGTTAAATAGCGACTAATCCGTTTTTGTAATGCCTGTGCACTGTCTAAATCATAACCAAAAGGCTTTTCAATAATAACGCGCCGCCAACCCTCATCTTCTTCAAACAAGTGATGAACGCTTAACCGCTCCATCACCATGCCAAAATCAGCAGGACTAATCGACAAATAAAACGCCATATTACGAGAATAGTTAGTTTTATCATTCAACAACGTAGCTAACTCAGAATAACACTCTACTTGACCAATATCACCTTGGTGATAATACAAGCGTTCACTAAAGCTTTGAAACACAGACTCATCAAAATCAGTCTTCACTTTTGTAACAATCATGTCCCGTACTTCGGCCAGCCACTTTTGCTGATCCCACGGCCTTCTCCCCAACGCGACAATCTTAGTACCTTCAGGTAAACGCTTAGCAGCCTCTAAATGATAAAGGGCCGGCATTAATTTAATACGCGACAAGTTACCCGTCGCGCCAAAAATAACATAGGTACAAGGCTCAGCATTCATAATTATCCCTCACTTAAACAGTGTAAGTTGTAGAAGCTGTTTTACCGCCATGCCCTGTCCAATCGGTATGGAAAAACTCTCCTCTAGGTTTATCAGTGCGTTCATAAGTATGCGCACCAAAATAATCGCGTTGCGCTTGCAATAAATTAGCCGGTAAACGCTCAGTTCTATAGCCATCATAATAAGCTAGCGCAGAAGAAAATGCTGGTGTAGGTATTCCTAATTCAATACCTAAGATCACCGCTTTACGCCAACCTGCATCCGCCTTCTTCATTGCATCAATAAAGAAATCAGCTAATAATAGATTTTCTAAGTCAGGGTTACCCACATAAGCTTGCTTAATATCATTTAAAAACTGGCTACGAATAATACAACCACCCCGCCACATTAAAGCAATCTCACCATAATTGAGTGACAAGTTGTATTCTTTAGAAGCTTCCCGCATTAACCTAAAACCTTGTGCATAAGAAATAATCTTGGCTGCATACAAAGCATCACGAATGGCATCTATCATAGCTGCTTTATCACCCGTAAAAACGGCTGGCGTTTTAGGTAATGTTTGTGCCGCTTTAACGCGCTCTGACTTTTGGGCGGATAAAAAACCCGCGAACACTGATTCCCCAATTAAAGTTAACGGAATGCCTAAATCTAATGCATTAATACCCGTCCACTTACCCGTACCTTTTTGACCAGCCGTATCTAAAATCTTATCCACTAAAGGCAAGCCATCAACATCTTTATAGGCTAAGATATTTGAGGTAATCTCAATAAGATACGAGCTTAACTCACCTTTATTCCACTCAGTAAAGATAGTGTGCATTTCATCTGCACTTAAACCTAAACCCTCAGACAATAACTGATAAGCCTCACAGATCAACTGCATATCACCGTATTCAATGCCGTTATGTACCATCTTTACATAATGACCTGCACCATTATCACCGACCCACTCACAACAAGGATCGCCGTATACGTGCGCACTAATCGCCTGAAAGATGGGTTTAACCGTGGGCCATGCCGCTTTATCACCACCCGGCATAATAGAAGGGCCATGTCTAGCTCCCTCTTCACCACCTGATACGCCAGTGCCAATATAACTAATGTTTTGAGCTTTAAGACTTGCAGTACGGCGATTGGTATCCGTAAATAAAGAATTACCGCCATCAACAATAATATCGCCAGCATCTAACAAGGGAACTAACTTATCAATGTATTGATCAACGACTTCTCCAGCCTTAACCATTAACATCACTATACGTGGACTACTTAAACTCTCAACTAAGTCTTCTAAAGAATGGGTGCCAACCACCAAAGTATCTTTAGCCGGCCCCTCTAAAAACTCATCAACAACACTGATCGTGCGATTATAAACAGCCACTTTAAAACCGTGATCGTTCATATTTAAAACCAGATTTTGTCCCATAACTGCCAAACCGATCAAACCGATATTTGCTTTCATGTTAGCCCCCCTTGCAATGATTGTAAGGCCGAATATTAGCATACTTTATTATCAGTTCTGCAGTGCTAATCCGTGGATTAATTAGGAAAACAGCCAATACTAAATTTTATAGGTCAAATACGGTACGCCCCATCACCCCAGGCCTCTGGCACGGGCCCACCCGCCAGGGAAAGCAGGTGTTACAGGAGTTTCCTGCTCTTCGTTTACGGGGGCCCGCCCCCACGCCCCATCCCCC
>CAIQNQ010000219.1 GCA_903873165.1 uncultured Methylococcaceae bacterium
GGTTATTGGGGTTTCAATCCACGCGCCCACGCGGGGCGCGACCTTCGCACTTACCAGCATCAAAATACATAGCGGGGTTTCAATCCACGCGCCCACGCGGGGCGCGACAGCGTTCACCTAAACAACTGAATTCTCTAGCCTTAAAACCATTAAATTGCGAGTCGATTAAAGCAAACACTACTAACATTATAATTTATTTATCAGTCAACGCAAAAAACCATAAAATACAGCCAATTAAACTCTGTGCGAATTAATACTAATCAAACGAATTTTTATGGTCGCTTATAGTTCGCACATTACAACAATAACAAACCATTTAAATCTAATACTGCTTTAGCTCCAATATGCTCCACCTTACGTTCCCAATTACTTCCTAAATAATAAAACCGTAGACTATCTATCTCTTCATCCATCACGTCGATTAAATCATTTTTCAACTGCGTCCACTGCGCCATATCAACTTCAATCTCAAATACAGAATACTGAACACGTTGACCATAATTTAAACACAACTTAGCCATTCTTCTTAAGCGCTTAGGCCCAGTCGGACTTTTAAAGCTAACATCATAAGTCACCAAAATCATCATGTTAGATACGCCTCTTATTTCCAAAGAAAAGGCACATAACTATCACAATCCCCTCTCAAATATCGGGCTAATACCTGCGCCTGTAACCACGGCAACAAACCAACCGGAACGGTTTCTTCAAACCACGGATGAAGTAAGGTATCCTGCTTTCGATCTTGCCAAGCGGCTAATAAAGTTCGACGCGGTTCATCTTTTAAAGTCACAGAACCATTAGGCCACGTCTCAAAATCCTTTTGTACTAACTGCCGCTTATTGATTAATGACAAAACAAATCGATCAATCATGGGTCTAAATTCTTCTGCCAAATCTAATGCTAATGAAGGCCGACCACTGCGTAATTGATGTAAAAAACCACTGGCCGGATCAAGTCCAGTCGTTTCTAGTGCTGAACGACAATCATGAGTCAGCAAGGTATAACAAAATGATAATAGCGCATTGATAGGATCTGTCGGTGGACGTCTTAATCTCGTATCAAAAGTAAAATCAGCTTGTCGAATTAAATGGTTAAACACACCAAAGTAAACCTGTGCAGCCTCTCCCTCTTTGCCCATTAAAGTATCAATTGCTTTGCAATCTGCTAACTGCGTTAAACAGCGGGTTAATCTTTTTTCAGCCGTTTGTAATTGAGCTAATACTTTTTCATCACTGATTTTTTCACCATGATCCCGTAAATACCGTCTAATCACATAACGCTGGTTATAAAGTTTTCCACTTAACATGGTTCGCGCTATCACCACACTGTTTTCAACATTAGCACCCGTTAAGTGTTGTGTTCTACGTAATAAAACATTCCCTGTGACTGGCCCTTCAACCCTTGCCAGATATTTACCGAACATATTTAAAAAAGTAATGGTGATACCGTTCTCGGCACAATGTGCCATTAAATACGGCGATATAGTGACTTGCCCAAAGCAGACTAAGCCCTGCAATTTATGAATTGGCACTCTAGCTTTGGTTTCATCTCCAACTTTTAAAACCAGATTCTCGTTGTCCTTATGCAACCACGAATTTTGAGTTTGAATATATATAACATTACGTAATGGCCGCATGTTTACCCCTCATTAAGTTGTTTTGCTAACCATGCAATTGCTGACTTTTTAAAGCCTTTCGGATGACATTGATCTATTAAGGAACATGCATTACACTTTTTTGCCAGATAATCAGCTGAAGGTGTGCATTGAGTTTGGACAATAGTGCGACAAGCTAAAATTGTTTTCAGTGTTAAATCTCGAAGTTCTGTATCGAAAATAACGGCGTGGCGTCTACGGACTTCACCATAAAATAACGCACCTTCAGAAACTGTTATGCCGTGCATATCTTCTAGGCAGAGTGCTTGTGCGCACAATTGAACCTCATCAGCGCGATGAGTTTTAGGTTTGCCACGCTTATATTCGATGGGGAACGGTGTTTCTGTGCCATCCGCTTGTTTATGATATTCAACCACATCAGCCACACCCTCAATCCCTAATTCAACATGTGATAAACGCAAAGCCCAGACAGTACGAATATCTCCACGTTTTTCTTGATCGGCTTGATTGACTCGTTGATGTAATACCTGACCCTCTGCCGTAAACTGATTTTCTGCCCAGATATTTTCTAGCTCTATTAAGGCAAA
>CAIQNQ010000220.1 GCA_903873165.1 uncultured Methylococcaceae bacterium
GAACCTGCGACCCCCGGCTTAGAAGGCCGGTGCTCTATCCGGTTGAGCTACAAGCGCTAAACTGGTCGGGGTGGAGGGATTCGAACCCCCGACATCCTGCTCCCAAAGCAGGCGCGCTACCAAACTGCGCTACACCCCGATAATCTTTTTAGAATGTTTGGTTAAATCAAACCACTCTTGAAGAGCTGACTATTTTAACGAGAACATCTAGTCTCGTCAAACACTATTTCATAAAATTTTAATATTTACAGTTTAGCTCGCACAATTTGATAAATTTCTTCCGCTAAAACATCAACATTGTTCATAATATCTTCCATGTCCAACAATGTTGTTTTAACGAAATCGCTATCCTTAAGACAATTTGTATTGATGTAAACATTAAGAGCCGCACTTTTTAAACCACTGTAAGCAGACATTACCGCAGCCCCAGCATCACTAATAACCACTAAATTTCCATTAAGTGCAGCACTATGACTTAACTTAACCACTTCAGCACACGCTCTTGCACATTCTAATGGTACTTGAGTCGCTAATTTTAACGCCTGCTGAATCCCTTCTGAACGCGTCAATTTCTCCGCATCTGTTTCTTTTGGTAAAGCATAGGCTGACATTAAATTATTAAACGTATCGACATCTGCCGCTATTAAAGCTATTAATTTTTCACGTGCTGTTTCTGCTTGCTGCAAAAGTGCCCGCATTTCTTCTTCAACTTCTGCGTACTTTTCTTTGCCAATAGTCAAATTACACACCATACTCACCAAAGCAGCCGCTTGTGCTCCCATTAATGCCGAAACACTACCACCACCAGGAGTAGGTGATTTACTGGCTAATTCATCAAGAAAAAGTTGAATAGATTTATCTTTAATATTGCTCATTTGCTCTCAAACTAATTATTAATTAACACGACGCCAAGTACTGGTGCCATTAGGTGCATCCTCAACAATAACCCCTTGTGCTTTTAGATTATCGCGGATCGAATCAGCCAAAGCCCAATGTTTAGCTTGCTTAGCATCCAATCTATCTTGTACTAATTTATCAATGAGTTCATCGGCCCCCGCATCACTTTCAGCTGTACCACTTTTTAAGAACAATTCGGGATCATCTTGTAAAAGACCTAATAAGCCACCTAATTCTACTAAGGTTACGGCTAACACATCGGCGACTAAAGGTTCGGAGTCTTTGACTTTATTTAACTCTCTAGCCAAATCAAATAACACAGCTAACGCTACAGGCGTATTGAAATCATCATCCATTGCCTCTTTAAATTTTGCTTCAAAACCAGTCGAACTAACTTTTGCATTTTCGAAAACTATGCTTTCTGAGGCATTCAATGTATTTAAATCGGCTTCGAGACGTTCCACCATAACCACCCCTCGCAAAGCAGTATATAAACGCTTTAAGGCTGTGCCGGCATCTTTCAATTGTTCATCGGAATAATTAAGTGGACTACGATAATGACTTGAAAGAATAAAAAATCGAATGATCTCCGGCTTATACAGTTTTAAAACTTCGCGCACAGTAAAGAAATTACCTAACGATTTGGACATTTTTTCTTCATTGATACGCACAAAGCCATTGTGCATCCAGACATTTACAAAAGTCTCGCCTGTTGCGCCTTCAGATTGGGCAATTTCATTTTCATGATGTGGAAATTGTAAATCCATCCCGCCACCATGAATGTCAAAATGATTACCTAAACAACAAGTAGACATAGCAGAGCATTCAATATGCCAGCCTGGGCGCCCCAGTCCCCAAGGAGATTCCCACGCAGGTTCATTAACTTTTGCCATTTTCCAAAGTACAAAATCCATTGGATTTTGTTTGGCTAAATCGACATCAACACGCTCACCGGCTTGCAAATCATCTAGGTTTTTACCTGACAATTTGCCATAACCCTTAAATTTAGTGACCGCATAAAACACATCACCATTATTACCCACATAAGCTAAACCTTTATCAATCAATACAGTAATCATATTAACTATGCTTTCAATTGATTGGGTGGCTTTAGGCTCTTGATCAGGCGGTAATACCAAAAGCGCACGTTCATCCTCATGCATCGCATCAATAAAACGCTCAGTTAATTGCGCAATGTCTTCACCATTTTCAAAAGCACGCGCAATAATCTTATCGTCAATATCAGTCACGTTTCTGACATAAGTCAAATCGTATCCCACATAGCGAAAGTAGCGAGCAACCGTATCAAAAACCACCATTACCCGAGCATGTCCAACATGACAATAATCATAGACCGTCATACCACAAACATACATCCCTATCTTACCCTTGACTCTGGGAATGAATTTTTCTTTCTTTCGGGTTAATGTATTGTAAATTTTTAGCATATATTCAATAACAATTAGGTGATGGACATAGTAAAGCTTAATCAATAGAGGGACTTGCAAAACTCATTAAAGCGAGCTGAATTATTAGCCAGAACGCCAAAAAAAAGAAAATAACCTGCTCAAAAATGATAAAATAGCACCTACTAAAATCCAATTATTATCAATAATATGAGCAGATTACGAGA
>CAIQNQ010000221.1 GCA_903873165.1 uncultured Methylococcaceae bacterium
GCTTTATAATTCTTATTGATAGAATATTGATTAAAAAAATGATCTGCAAGTAAACAAATATCATTTTCTCTGTGACGTAAAGCAGGTGTTTTAATTTCTAATACCTGTAATCGATAATACAAATCTTCTCTAAATTTTTTATTATCCACAGCCAGTTTTAAATCAACATGAGTTGCTGCAACTACGCGAACATCGGTAGCAATTTTTGCTGAACCACCGATACGGGTAATTGTTTTATCTTCAAGAAAGCGCAATAAATTAATTTGCTGTTTATAGGGTAAGTCCCCAATTTCATCTAAAAAAAGTGTTCCACGTTGTGCTTGTTCTATACGACCTATTTTACGTTGAGTTGCCCCAGTAAATGCCCCCTTCTCATATCCAAATAATTCTGCTTGTATTAATTCAGTCGGAAATGCTCCACAATTTATGGCCACAAATGGAAACTCACATCGTTCAGAATTATTGTGTATAGCATGAGCGACTAACTCTTTACCTGTTCCTGTTTCTCCCTCAATCAGTACAGAATAATCTTCTCTAGCCACTTTCTTAATGTGGCTAAACATATTATTCATAGGGGGACTATTACCAATAATTCCAAATTGTGAAAAATTTGAAGGGTGTCGCATCATAAATGGCATTGTCATTTTAACCCTAGCCAATCAATCATTATTATTAATCTAATACTAAACTTTGACATGACTAGATATAAAAATAGTTACTTTCTAAGTGGTGGCGGGGGTGGATTACCCGCAGGTGGAGGTGGAATGGGGGGTTGAGAGGCTGGTGAAGTCTGAATAGACGAACCAGAAAAGTCACCTGACACAGGCACTTGATGACCTTTTGCATACATACATTGAATATAAGCGGTATCGTAATATTGTTGTGCTGCATAGCTTGGGTAGCGAGCTGTATTTGCCCCAATTGCACCGCCAGCTACTAACCCACTGCCTGCCCCTATAGCCGCCCCAGTCCCGCCACCAATCGCAGCACCTGTGATAGCGCCAACCGCTGTGCCTACAGCAGCCCCAGTCACTGCATTATGAGTGGCTTCCGGATTAGAATTTGAAACCCCGCCCACCTCAAATGAAGCATATTGTCTGCAAATGACTTCATCATTTCTAAATTGTTCAAATGACTGACCTGTTCCTGGTAACACCATGACTGAAGGGGAATTGGGTAAAGAAGCACAAGCGGTTAAAAATGCAATTAATAGGCTTAAAACACACTGATTTATACGTATCATTTATACTTCCTTAATTATGTTTTGCGGGCGTGGGTTCAACTTGTTGCCATCCATTAGGGCAGTCTTTAATATAAGGATAATAGCCTTCTGGATTACTACAATGATACCAATACCCCGCTGGATATTGTTTAGCCACTGGTGGAGCACTTTGTTGTATATAAACCGGTGGTTGAGCTGGCGGGACAACGACTACTTCCGTTGGATAACTAAAAGATGGATAAGCATAAGGATAATAATTATAGGCTCCATAACCATAGCCTATACCAACCCCCCCTATAAAAGCACTACTCCCATAACCCCAGCCACCGTGATGAAATCCGCCTCCATGATGAAAACCGCCACCGTAATGACCTCCAAAGCCATGCCCTCCTCTATCAGCGCAAACTGAACTACTAGCAAATATACTAAGTATTGCTATAAGTCCGCACATCAGCTTTATATATCTCATATTATCCACCTTAAGTAAACTGCATTGAACCGCAAATAAACAGAGACTGATAGACAAGGTAATCATTTAATAGTTCTATTATTTGGCATTATTAAACCAAATAATATTAAACTTTGGGTAAGTATTTTGTAATATTTGTACCTGTACCTGAAACAGTCCATGTCGTACCAGAATCCGTATCGCAGGCAGCCGTATAAATAATGGTATCTCCTGCAGTTATCCCAGAACCTATGGTTTTTAATACAATGGTGATTGTACCTGACATCACTATCGGTGCGGCACTCGCAACTCCAACCGCCGTAACTGATGTCGTATATTTTCCGGTAATTGCTGTAGACACCCCTAGCCCTAAGGTGGCATTATTAACAGCTGGATTACCCAAAGATCCATCCCCACAAGCAATACCAATTGCTGTCATAGCGGGACTAGCCAAACTAATAGCCTCTGTGACTTTAGCTTTAATTGTATAATCCTGATAAGCTGGAATTGCAACAGCCGCTAAAATACCAATGATAGCGACGACAATCATTAGTTCAATTAAGGTGAAACCTTTCCACATTTTCTTCGTATCTAGATATAACATCTCTATTTCCTAGTTTAAATTTTAAAGAACACGCTTAAGTAAACTAGTTATTGACTAACTAGATGACTATAGACATGTTAAGGAGTTTATTGTGAAGAAAGCTAAGAATGGCTTTGAGAACTAAATAGCAAATCAGAACTGACGGCTAATTTATAACACACTATTGTTAAGGTTGGCTACAGACTTTTCATGTTTGGCTTAAAAACAACATAGATATATAGTTAATATTATTGAAATTAACCTAATCTATTCTATTAAATACCTAACATTTTTAACAAGTTGACTGTAAATGTGCAAAATTTACTACTTATTAATAAGCATATAAATTTTCCTTTATCGAAGTACAGCACGCCACTCAATAAACAATCAAAAAGTAGCGTACTGCTTTATCGGCTTTGTACTTAAGATTTAAGCTGAAGCTAATAACTCGGCAACAATGGCGTCACCCATTTCTACCGTACCGCAAGTAGATTCTGGATTAATGTCTTTCGTAACAAATTTACCTTCGATAACGACTTTTTCTACCGCAGCTTTAATTTTGTCTGCCGCTTTGGTTTCACCAAGATAGTTAAGCATCATGACCCCGGCCATAATCACAGCGATAGGGTTGGCTAGATTTTTACCAGCGATATCAGGCGCACTACCATGCACTGCTTCAAATAAAGCCGCGTCAGCACCTATATTAGCACCCGGAATTAAACCTAAACCACCGACTAAACCTGCAGTAAGATCCGACAAAATATCGCCAAACATATTTGTGGTCACGACCACATCAAATTGCTTGGGATTCATTACCATGTGCATACAAGCGGCATCGATAATTTTTTCATCGTATTCAATATCAGGATATTTAGGCGCAATTTCTCTAGCGACTTCTAAGAATAAACCTTGACTATATTTTAAAATGTTAGCTTTATGGCAGACAGTCACTTTTTTGCGATTGTTATCACGCGCATACTTAAAGGCATAATCAATAATGCGTTCAGAAGCTACTCGTGTAACCACCGCCAAACTTTCAGCAATATCTTTTTTAGGGGTTAAGTAATGCTCAAGACCCGCATAGAGACCTTCTGTGTTCTCCCGCACGATAACAATATCCACATCATCATAACGCGTGACAATACCAGGCCAGTTTTTGGCTGGGCGCACGTTAGCGTATAAATCATACTGTTGACGCAATGCCACATTGATACTTCGAAAGCCAGTACCCACCACCGTCGTTAATGGGCCTTTAAATGCTACCCGCGTTTTATCAAAAGAAGTTAAGGTTTCTTCAGGTAACGGCGTACCAAATTTTTCAAATGCAGATAAACCCGCGTAGGCTTCTTCCCAGTTAATTTTTACGCCTGACGCATCAATAACTTTTACCGCTTCGTCCATGATAGACGGACCAATTCCATCACCTTTTATTAACGTGACATTATGCATAATTAGCTCCACAGATTATTTGTAACTTTCGCCTAAAAGCAGGTGAATTTTGAGGGGGCAGTCAATTTTGATCAGCCGTAGTGATAATAACAAGTCTTTAGCCCTGTAGTCCAATGTTTACGCCATATTTTTAGTCAGTTGGGGTTAATAGAACCAGTAAATTGGTAACAAAATCAATTTTTTCAGCCGTCGTTTCAAAGACTTTGATATATTTTAATTTATCTACACCATCCAGCTTAAATACACTGGCTCGGGTTTGAATTAAATTAATCAATTGTTCTGCATTAATCTTGGGTTCTGCCGTAAAGATAATACGACCACCGCCACTATTTGCCTCAATCTTTTTAATCCCTAATTTCTCGGCAGTTTGTTTTAACTCAGTGACACTAAATAAGGTTTTAACTTGCTCTGGTAATAGGCCAAAACGGTCTATCATTTCAACCTGTAACTCGCGTAAATCTGCCGGTGTTTCTGTGCTGGATATTCGCTTGTACAACACTAAACGCGAGTGAATATCGGGCAAGTAATCTTCTGGAATCAAAGCGGCGGCTTGTAAGTCAACTTCAGCACCGTAATCCATAGGCGTATCTAATTCAGGTTGTTTACCTGATTTTAAGGAATTAACGGCTCTATCTAATAATTCGGTGTAAAGGGTAAAACCAATTTCTTGAATCTGCCCACTTTGCCCATCACCTAACAGCTCACCCGCTCCTCTTATCTCTAAATCATGAGAAGACAACATAAAACCCGCACCTAAATCACCAGAAGCTTCTACCGCTTCTAAACGTTTTTGGGCATCTTTAGTCATTAAAGATTTAGGTGGAACGATAAAGTACGCATAAGCCCGATGATGTGACCGTCCTACCCGCCCTCTTAATTGATGTAATTGCGCCAAACCTAATTTATCAGCACGATTAATAATGATGGTATTAGCACTCGGAATATCAATACCGCTTTCAATAATGGTAGAACAAATTAATAGATTAAAACGCTGATGGTAAAAATCTAACATAATGCGTTCAAGCTCACGCTCAGGCATTTGACCATGCGCCATCTCAATACGCGCTTCAGGAATTAATTCGGATAATTCCCGCGCCATTTTCTCCATAGTCTTAACTTCATTGTGCAAGAAAAACACCTGACCACCGCGTTTTATCTCTCGTAGACACGCTTCTTTAACTTGCGCATCGACCCATTCAGTAATAAAGGTTTTAATGGCATGACGATTAGGCGGTGGACTGGCGATAATTGAAATATCCCGTAAGCCTGCCATAGCCATGTTTAAGGTTCTGGGAATAGGGGTTGCTGTTAGCGTTAAGAAATCAATCTCACTGCGCAACTTTTTAAAATGTTCTTTTTGACGCACGCCAAAGCGATGTTCTTCGTCAATAATCACTAAACCGAGTTCTTTAAACTTAAGTTCTTTGGATAATAAGGTATGCGTACCGATAACAATATCTACTTTACCTTCGGCTATTTCTGCCGCAATTTGCTTAAGTTCTTTAGGTGTCACAAACCGCGACATAACCTCGACTTTAATCGGCCAATCTGCAAAACGATCTCTAAAGTTTTGATAATGTTGTTGTGCCAATAACGTAGTAGGTACTAAGACAGCCACTTGTTTACCACTTTGGGCGGCAATAAAGGCGGCCCGCATGGATACTTCCGTTTTACCAAAGCCCACGTCACCACAAATCACTCGATCCATAGGTTGTGGTCGCTCCATATCATGCAAAATAGCTTCTATGGCTGTTTGTTGATCAGGCGTTTCTTCAAACGGAAATGCATCAGCAAAAATTTGATACTCGGTTTGATCAATTGCAAACGCGTGTCCTGCCTTTATCGCTCTTTTCGCATGGATCTCTAATAATTCTGCTGCCACATCCCGGATTTTTTCGATCGCTTTTTGTTTAAGCTTAGACCATTGTTCGCCACCCAACTTATGCAAAGGAGCATTTTCAGGACTCATGCCGGTATACCGACCGATTACGTATAAGGTGGATACTGGCACATAAAGTTTATCGTTATTAGCGTATTCCAACGTTAAAAACTCAGAGGTAATACCACCGATTTGTAAAGTTTGTAACCCTAAATACCGCCCTACCCCATGATCTCTATGCACAACCGCAGAACCAATCGTTAGCTCATTGAGGTTATTGATGATATTTTCTAATTCTTTAGTGGCAGATTGTTTACGTCTGCGTCTTTGAGAGACTTTTTCACCAGAAAGCTGGCTTTCTGTGATGATGGTTAACGCTGGATTTTCTAAACAAATACCATTTTCTAATGGCGCTACGATAATACAGGGAGACACCTCTGCATTAAGAAATGTCTGCCAACTATCAACCACTTTTACGGTAATTTTATTGGTTCTCAATCTTTCTATTAACGCTTCTCGCCTACCCGCAGATTCAGAAACAAACAGCACTTTACCCACATAACTAGCTAAAAAATCCACCAGCACTTGCGCTGGATTTGTCGATTTCGGATCGAAAGTAATGTTGGGTAATGCTAAACAAGGAGATGGTAAATCAGCGCCTAACGTATGTGCTGAAAGCGTTACCCGAGAAAATTGCGCTAGCTGTTCAGCTAATTGTGCTGCCGATAAAAATAATTGCTCTGGCTTAAGTAACGGACGTTCTAAATCATACTTTCTTTGCTCATAGCGTTCTTCAGCATCCGTATAAAAAGCGTGCGCAGTGGCATTAATTTCTTCTGAAACGACCACGACAGCCGATTTAGGTAAGTATTCAAATAGAGTTGCTGTTTGCTCAACAAATAAAGGCAAATAATACTCTATGCCGTTGGGCGTTATGCCTTTACTAATATCAATATATAAAGTGTTTTTAAGCGAAGTATCAGGAAACTGCGTCCTAAAGGCTTGTCTAAACAGTTTGATAGACTCATCTGTAAACGGAAACTCCCGAGCCGGAAATAATTTTATTTCCGAAATCTTATCTAATGAGCGTTGAGATTCAGGATCAAAAGTACGAATAGATTCCACTTCATCATCAAATAATTCGATGCGAAAAGGCAGCTTGCTACCCATAGGAAATAAATCAACAATAGCGCCTCTAACCGCAAATTCAGCATGTTGATAAACTTGTGATACACATTGATAACCTACGCTCTCTAATTTAATTCGATTGAGTTCTAAATTAAAGATATCCCCCACTTTAATAGAAAAACTATTCGCTAAAACGTGTTCCCTAGGCGCGAGTCTATGCATTAAAGTCGGAGCCGATAATATTAGGGCGCCACGTTTAACTTCAGGTAATAATGCTAAGGTTTTTAATCGCTCTGAAATTATTTCAGATAGCGGACTAAAAACGTCGTAGGGCAATGTTTCCCAATCAGGAAAATGTAAAAGCGGGGTATCCTTTGAGAGAAAAAAGGCTAACTCATGTTCTAATCGTAAGGCTGTTTGACTATCTGGCGTAATAATAACAAACAGTTGCTTGTTATTATTAATAGCGGATGCCAAGGTTAAGGCATCGGCACACCCCGTTAATCCAGACCAAATGACAACGTCGTCTTTAACTTTTGGGATACTGGGAGAAAATATAAGAGATTTAGACATCTGAAAAAAAGCTTGGATAAAAGAGTCAAATTTAACTTAAAAACATCGCATCACCATAACTGAAAAATCGATACGATTCATCAATTGCATGTTGATAAGCATTCATAATAGGTTGATAGCCAGCAAAGGCAGAGACTAACATCAATAAAGTTGATTCAGGTAAATGAAAATTGGTTAACATCGCATCAACTGACTTAAATTGATAACCAGGGGTAATAAATAAATCGGTATCCCCATAACCATCCATAAGAACGCCACTTCTTGAAGCAGACTCTAAAGCCCTAACCGCTGTGGTTCCTATCGCCACAACACGCCCGCCTCTTGCTTTAGTCGCGTTAACCGCATCGACTGTCTGCTGTGACACTTCGTAATATTCTTTATGCATTAAATGTTCTGCTAAGTTTTCTACCCGCACCGGCTGAAAAGTACCACTACCCACGTGTAATGTAACAAAAGCGGTGGTTATATTCTTAGCCTTAATTTTATCCATCATCGCTAAATCAAAATGTAATCCTGCTGTCGGTGCCGCTACCGCGCCAGATTCTTTGGCGAACACCGTTTGATATCGGGTTAAATCAGACGCATCATCCGCCCTAGTAATATAAGGTGGTAATGGAATATGTCCAATATTATCTAAGAGATTTAAAATATCCAGCTGGCCAAAATCTAGCTGAAATAAATCATCAACCCTGCCCAGCACTGTACAAGAATAGTTATCATCTAATTCGATAAGAGTGCCAGGCTTGGGCGCTTTACTCGCTTTAATATGGGCAATCGCTTCATGAGAACTTAGAACGCGCTCAATGAGTATCTCAATTTTACCGCCACTTTGTTTCTTACCGTATAAACGCGCGGGTATCACTTTAGTATTGTTAAAAACTAATAGATCCTGGGCATTAACCTGATTAATAAAATCAGTAAAATACCGATCAGATATTGCACCCGTATTACGATCCATACATAACAGTCGACTCGCGTCGCGTTCTGCTAACGGAATTTGGGCGATTAACGCTTCGGGAAGATGGTAATTAAAGTCACTTTTTTTCATAGCCGAGGATATTATCAGTTTATAAAGCATAATACATAAAAAATTTACTAGCTTTTAAAGAGAACAGTTCTTATAATACTCGAACTGTGCCGGGATGGCGGAACTGGTAGACGCGCCGGATTCAAAATCCGGTTGGGGTGACTCAGTGCCGGTTCGATTCCGGCTCTCGGTACCAAAGAATAGTACAGAGAAGTGCACAGTGGTACATAAACCCGCAAGTTGTAAGGCTTCGCGGGTTTTTTATTGTCCAACGAAATGTAACCCAATACAGTGACATTCACACATAAAAGTGACACAAATAGTGACACGCTATAACTTATAGACCGATTACTAAGACTACCTTAAGAATGGTGCACAGATCATTGAGTTTAAAAAAATTATAAAAAACTAAAATAAAATTCAGCTTATTACATGGTATTGGCTCTTATAGACAAGTAACGTATAATGAAATGAAGGTTAAATTTTGAATCAACTAATGTTTTAAAAAAATAAATTATCTGATAATGGTGTGCTATGAATGAAATATTAAAGGCTATTCCTGAATTTTTTTATCAAAATAAATCTGTAGTCATTCCATCACGAGTTGATTTAACCGAACTAACGATTAATAAAACTAATCGACAATTTGAACGCGCATTTACTGAGGTAACAGGATATGGGAAGGAACAGAAAGAAACTTACAGCTAGATTCATTAAAAAGCCAAATTGCAGATAATAAGCGGCGCGACTGGATGGCTTTTTTAATTATAATTTGTGGCATGGCTACTGCTGCATTTTTTGCATGGATAGACAAACCTTATTTATCTGGAACTGCATTGGCTACCATTATTGGCTATGCTGTAATTGGTTTTTTAAAAAATAAAAAGTAACCTCGCTGCGTAAACTTTTATTACCTAAACACCCGACCAAAGCCGCTTAACTGCGGTTTTTTTTATGTTAAAAAATTACAAAATCTTATCGCAGTCCGTATTAATAAATGATCTGCTATAATCAATTAACCCGATAGGCTTAGCGGCTGACAAGTTGGATTCGTTCCCCAGCTTCGTACCATATATAGGTTCAGAGAAGTGCACAGTAGTACATAAACCCGCAAGTCGTAAGGCTTAGCGGGTTTTTTATTGTCCAAATATTTCTAATAATAAATGAATCATCTAATAAAATTTAAAAAACTTTTAATAATTATTGGCCTTTTGTTAATACCCATTATAACTGTTGAATATTTACCTTATTTTAACGAGACCAAACTCCTCGCTCATTCAATGCTATCAGGTAAAAATTATGATGAGGCTAAAATAGAGCTAGGATTTTTATATTTACGTGGTGACGGTGTTACTCAAGATACAAAAAAAGCCATCGATTTATTTCGAGAATCTGCTGAAAAAGGCTATGTCCCAGCACAAATTATTTTGGGTGGACTGTATTACAGTGACAAAGAAGTAAAAGATTATAATCAGGCTTTTAAATGGTATAAGTTAGCCGCAGATAAAAGCAACTCCGATATGATGCCTCTGGTTTGATAAGCATTTATCCAAACCAGAGGTAGTTAAGTGTATAATTATAAAACCAATTTAAGCACAGGGTCACAGTAATCAGAGACACCGTCTTTAGAAATGCTATTAAAACTAAAGTAATAATAAGTTGCAGGCGTTAAGCCTGCAAACTGATGTTGAGCATAAGTACTCGTTTCAGGATCAGAATACTTATCGTCTAACTGTTTCTTATACACATAATTGTAAGCAACTGCATCCTCAACAGACTTTATATCCACAATAACAACACCACTTACAGACCCATCTTTTACGGCAATTTCAGCCTTTTGATGAGGTACTGAGGCTTTTGAAGGATTAAAACCACTTTCTACAATGATAGTCTCATTACCCTTAGCAACTTTATTAACATAATTAACCACGAGATGAAACATATCATCTAACTCTTTTTCTTTATCTTTTAATAACAGCGCGACAATATGCCCACCATCTTTTGAATTGATCAACGCCGTTTCAAACTGATTAATTAAAGTAGTAATAATTTCTATAGGGATATCTGGAGTAACAAAAATTTGGGCATTGGCTAATTTGCTGACAACATTTCTGCAGAAAACCAGTTTAACTTCACTGGGGAATTTTATAAAATCTAACTTTGCAACAATAGTCATTGGAAACCTCTATAAGATGACTTGGGGAACAATCACTATAGGCCACTGATTTAATATAGCTAGTAGTATTATTAAAATATCAAAAATAAATACTTGATTTAAAATAAAATCTTCTCAACTCACTGTATTAACTAACTATAAACCAGCTAGATAAAAACAGTTATTTTCAGAATTGTAAAATTTAACGGCAAGTTCTGCCATATTAAATAAGGTTTTTATTGAATTAAAGCGAGAAGTCCACAGCTTTCAACTGGTAATTGGGTATTTACAGCCGGCATTAAGGTAATTCCTGTTAAAGTTTCTAATTTTCTAACAGGAATATTAGTAATTTCTACAGGTATTCCCTCAATACCAGTAGAAATTGTTGGAACTTCAGCTGGAATTCTTGATATATCAATAGATAAATAGGTATTTCTAACGAGTGTATAGGTAACTAAAGCTAAAATTCTTACTTTTCTAACAGGAGTAACACCATTTACAGCAGGTATTACTCCATAAACTGTAGTAATTATTAGAGCAATAGCTGAATTGACTAAAATTCCTGCTGGGAGTCCTACTTTTCTAACGGGAATATCACCAATTTAAGCTAGTGTGACTCCTAACACCAGCTTAAATAGTAAAACTCCTACGATCATTACCTATATGAAAGTTGGAATTAAGCGACAATCAAAATATCTGCTGCTACCAAGGCAGGATGAGTTGTTGTTCCTAAAATAGCCACCTCAACCGCCGCACCTTTACCACTACCGTCAGCATCATAATATAACGCCCCTGTAGCGGTGTTATAAATCAAATGAGAATTTGCAGTAGTGCCATGAGTAGCTGTTTTACTGGATACAAACTCAGATCCGACCAATACCGTACCATTTCCCGTTCCGGCTGCTGTATGAAGTCCAGCAAAAATAGCTTTACTGAATTGCAAATGATCTTTACCTGAAGCAAAGTCAGTCAACTTATCAAAGTTACTTGTGGTATTTGGTTTAGTATTAAAGACAAAGAAATCATTGCCTGTGCCGCTAGTCAAGGTATCGTTACCTAAGCCACCGGCTAAGGTATCATTTCCAGTGCCACCGATGATTAAATCACCTAAAGCCGAGCCGGTTAATGTCGTTGCACCACCCGTATCTGTGATTTTATAACCTGATGTGCCTTTCGTTACCGCCGATAAATTAACGACTAACCCCGCCGTAGTGATATTGGTCGTGCCATTATTAATCGTATCTGCAGTAGCCAACCAAGCCGTATCAATGGTGGCATTAGCCACACCGCCCGTTGCAACTTTTAAGATATCAGCCCCACCCTTACCTAAATCGGTGATGGTATCAGTGCCTGTGACATTAAAAGTATCAATACCTTTACCACCCGTCAAC
>CAIQNQ010000222.1 GCA_903873165.1 uncultured Methylococcaceae bacterium
AACTCAAGCGGAAGACAAAGGTCTGTATTTTCGATGCCAGATCGTCAACACCCTCCCCAAACGCATCAAAGCCGATGAAAAACGGGTAGGACAAATTTTAATCAATATCTTAAGTAATGCCGTTAAGTTTACGCAAACAGGTGGTATCGTCTTTAGCATTAGTTATAGTGCTGGGGTCGCAAAATTTGAAATAGCGGATACTGGCGACGGGATGGATGAAAAACAATTACAAATCATTTTTGAACCCTTCACTCGCCTAAACTCCATTACAGGTAACGCTATTTCTGGTAGCGGCTTAGGTTTAACCATCAGTAAAATTCTGGCAGAGATTATGGGTGGCGAACTTAATGTCACCAGTACCGTAGGCCAAGGTTCTACTTTTACAGTACGATTATTTTTAGCCAATTTAGGGACTGATGCCGAACTCTTCGCCACTGAAAACATTACTGGCTATCAAGGTAAAAAACTAAAAGTAATGGTTGTAGATGATCAAAGTGATCATCGTGAGGTTATAAAATCATTGCTAACGCCCTTAGGATTTAACATGTATGAGGCGGCATCAGGTGAAGATTGCCTAGAAAAACTACCCCAAATACAACCCGACTTAATCCTACTTGATTTAGCCATGACGGGCATTGATGGCTCAGAAACTACTGCTCAACTTCGTCAGCAAAAATATCTCATGCCGATCATTATTCTAAGTGCTAATGCTTATTCTACTGATCGTATAAGAGCTATGGATGCAGGTGCCAGCGACTTTTTAGCCAAACCCATTCAGGTTCAAAACTTACTGAATAAACTTAAATTGCACCTCGGTTTAAACTGGGTATTTCAAGCAGATAATGCTGATACTACCACACAGACTATAGATGCCCTCCAAATTCGCCCTAACGATGACATCATTACCGAACTCATGCATTTTATACGCATCGGTGATCTACTCGGTTTAACCAAGAAAATAGACCATTTAAGTTCAGTGCATCCAGAATACACCCCCTACTTCAACAGAATAAAGTACTTAGCTAAAGATTTTCGCATCGGTGAAATCAAAAAACTGCTGACTTAATAGCATTCATTTTTATCAAATAGACCAGAACACCGTAAGAGAACATGTAATGAACACCATTTACAACGGCACAATAATGATTGTTGATGATACGCCTGGTAATTTGGCGTTACTATCAGACACCTTATCTGAAGCAGGCTATCGTGTATTGGTCGCAACTGATGGCTTAACCGCATTAGAACAAGTGAATTATTTAAAGCCCGATATTATCTTAATGGATGTCGTTATGCCGGGTATTAATGGTTTTGAAACCTGCCGGCGTTTAAAAGAAAATGTAGAAACCCAAGATATTCCGGTTTTATTCATGACTGGCTTAAGTGAGCTAGATGATTTACTACGGGGTTTTAATGAAGGCGCACTTGATTACATTATAAAACCCATTCGTCCTCCTGAAGTATTAGCCAGAATTGATGTGCATTTAAGCTTAGCTCGCAACAAAAAACGCGCTGAAAACGCGTTAAGCTTAAACACCTTTTCTGCCTTAACCATCAATACTGCTGGTTGCATCTCTTGGCTAAGTCCCACCGCCAAAACGTTAATCACTGAAATGATGTCGCTTGCAAAGCCCATTGCCATCAATGATTTTTTACCTGAACCTATTTTAAGTTGGTCAAAAGCACGCATTAGTTTAGAAAACGAGATGCATAAAGACACCAATGAAGAGTTTCAAACCAGCACTGGACTTTGTGTAAAACTAGCCAGTTGCCAGGATTCAAATGAATTTCTACTACTCATTAAAAAAGATTCCCAAAACTGGGATCTGCCGTCTTTAAAAGATGCCTTAGGTTTAACACTGCGCGAAGTTGAAATATTAATGTGGATTTCACGCGGAAAAACCAACAAAGAAATAGGCCAAATTTTGCAAAGTAGCCATCGCACGGTTAATAAACATTTAGAACATATCTTCGAAAAACTCGGCGTAGGCACCCGTGCCGCTGCGGTTGCCATCGTTCAGCAACGCGCTAGTTCTAATCATTAATTTAAAAAAATCAAGTGAATCTAACCTGCCAAAATAGAATTAGCTTCAATAATAGAGTACATTAAAGCATGTGAGAAAGATTGAACTTCGACTTAAGGCTCAAATTCTGGTAACTTTTTCGTTTAACTTTAATCATTCTTTACTAAAATAGATATCTCCATAATAGGCGGTGACTTTACTGTTTGAATCATCACTATCAGACATGAGTGCCACACCGTCTATATAGCGGATATCTTCACCAAAGTGTTCTTTTAAATCTAACAGAATATTACGTTGTTCAGAATACCAAGTGCCAGTATTATGAGTTGAATCTCGTAGCGATATCATGGTCATTTTGCCATTAGCCCCACCAAAGGCATAAGCATTGGGCCATACCGTTCCTATCGGTGATGAACTTGACCAAACATAATTTAAAGCTTTGTTTTGCCAAAAAGCCGCGCCTCCACTCACCAGCACATAAACTCTTGCTGCATAATCATCCCCAGAAGTGTCTTGTTCGTTCAAATGGCCTAACTTGTTTTCTATATGCCAACGCCAATGCATAATGGGAGTTTTATACAAATCAATACGCTGTTCATTAAATAGGCCAGAAGCACCATTTGCACTCACCGCTTTTAATACTTTAGTGCCCTCTAAATCTACTAAGCTATATTTAGTTTCACCCTTAAAATCTTTAGCTTCCCAATGATCTAATAAGCCGGTTGAAAATGAACCTATAACTAATTTTTCAACCACTGGCTCAGCAGCGATAATAATAGGGCCGCCCCCCATAAGGAGCAGAACCAACCAATACTTCTTGCATAAATACATTAAAACAAAATCTCCCTAAATAAAAACACGTATTAGAATTCATATCTAATAAAAAAGTTCCAGTATAATTTAGTATAACGTATGTCAGTTAATCTCACGCTAGTACATTATAAATCTGATGCTTGATAAACAACTTTTTGGCCCGGTCATGTTAGATGTAGAGGGCTTAACTTTAGCCCCTCATGAAGCTGAGATGCTTAACCACCCCAATACTGGGGCGGTCATTTTATTCTCACGTAATTATGAAAGTCCTGAACAAATTACCCAGCTTATTAGCACCATTCGTAAAGCTCGGAATGGCGATATTCTAGTTACGGTAGACCAAGAAGGTGGCAGAGTACAGCGTTTTAGAACCGGCTTTACCCGTTTACCCGCAGCAGCACTGTATGCCAAAGCACCCGAGCTGACAGAAGCGGCTGGTTGGTTAATGGCAATTGAACTATTGTCGGTAGGTGTGGATTTTAGTTTTGCCCCCGTATTAGATATAGACTGTGGAGTTAGTCAAATTATCGGAGATCGATCTTTCTCAACGGAAACCACACTTGTTACGCAAATGGCCTCCAATTTTATGAAAGGCATGCATAATGCCGGTATGGCTGCAACAGGCAAACACTTCCCAGGTCATGGTGCAGTTGCGCTAGATTCGCATCTCACTTTACCTATTGATAATCGTGATCTTGACACTTTACGTCAAAAAGATTTCATCCCTTTTAAGCAATTAATCTCACAAGGTCTAGAAGGCATTATGCCAGCACATGTTTTATATCCCAATATTGATAATCAACAAGCGGGCTTCTCGACTTTTTGGATTCAAAAGATACTTCGTGCAGAATTACAGTTTAACGGCACTGTGTTTAGTGATGATTTAAGTATGGCGGGTGCGGCAACTGCTGGAAGTGTTGCTGACAGAGCCAAACAAGCACGCTCGGCTGGTTGTGATATGCTACTAGTCTGTAATAATTCCACAGCGGCGGCAGAGGTATTGGACGCATTACCTATTACTCAAGATCCGTTAAGAGAAGTTAGACTGAAACGCATGATTGGCGCTACCACTGATAAGTCAAATTATCGCTCTTCACTTAAATGGCAACAAACCGTTGCCCAATTAAATCAACTCATAGAACAAAATGCTTAAAGAAATTGAACACATACAAAACACAGCAGATTTAATTTATTCTGAAACCCAAGTTGAATGTGCTTTAGATAATATGGCTCTGCAAATAAATAATACGTTGGCAGATACTAATTTATTAGTGTTGTGCGTGTTAAATGGTGGCATTATTACTACGGGTAAATTATTGACTCGCTTAAAGTTTCCTTTAGCTATTGATTCAATAAACGCCAGTCGTTATCAAAATAAAACTTCAGGTGGCGAAATAGAATGGCTGCTTGAACCTAAAACTGCTTTAACTGATAGAACAATTCTACTAGTTGATGATATCCTAGATGAAGGTATCACGCTCGCCGTCATTAAAGATTACTGCATACAGCACGGTGCAAAACAAGTTTATACGGCTGTTTTGCTAGATAAAAACATTAATAAATCCAAACCACTTACGGCAGACTTTGTGGGTTTAACGGTAGAAAACCGATATTTATTCGGCTACGGTATGGATTACAAAGGCTATTTACGCAACGCTCCTGGCATCTTCGCTTGTAAAGATTTATAAATAACAATTAATAATAAGGATAAATCCATGACTAAACTTGCAATTATCGGCGGCACAGGATTAACTCAATTGAGTGATCTTACTATCATTAAAAAAGAAAAAATTGACACACCTTACGGTGCTGCCTCCACGGATTTTATTACGGGAGTGCTTAATGGAAAAGAAATAGTCTTTTTAGCTCGTCATGGTAACCCCCACACCATAGCACCGCATAAAATTAATTACCGCGCCAATATTTGGGGGCTTAAACAATTGGGTGTAGAACATATCATTGCTGTTGCGGCAGTGGGCGGAATTACTAATAAGATGGCACCAGCGCATATTGCTATTCCTGATCAGATTATCGATTACAGTTATGGACGTAAACACACTTTTTTTGATGATGAAAAACATCCTTTAACGCATATTGATTTTAGTTACCCTTATAACCAAAACTTACGGGCTGCTTTAATTTCTGCAGCGGCAGAAGTGAATATTAATGTCAGCCCTATTGCCACTTACGGTTGTACTCAAGGCCCCCGTTTAGAATCTGCTGCAGAAATTAAGCGCATGGAAATAGATGGCTGTGATCTTGTGGGCATGACCGGTATGCCAGAGGCGGCCTTAGCTAAAGAACTGGGTATTGATTATGCGGCTTTATCGGTTATTGCTAACTGGGGGGCTGGAAAAAGTGCTGGAGAAATCACCATGAGAGAAATTGAAGAAAACTTGCATATTGGCATGGCTAATGTAGCAAAAATCTTAAAAGCATTTATTAGCACTATCTAATCGGAAACAATTTTCTCACTATTAAATACTTGTCATACTAATCCTTAAATTTTATAGTACTATTAAGCATATTCTGATAAGAAGCTGGTCAAGGAAATAGAATGCAGGTATTTATACAAGATCTCATAGAAAAAAACCGCTATCACGCCACTGATTTACTCGCTGTGCTTAGAGCTATTCAAGCTCAGTATTACCACATACCTAAAGCTGCTATTGAACAAGTAGCAGCTACTTTAAATATAACGCGCACCCAAATTATCGGGGTTATTGAGTTCTACAGTTTTCTGCATTTATCGCCTCGTGGTCAGTATGACTTATTAATCAGTGATTCTATAACTGATCAGATGTTAGGTAAGCAAGATTTAGTTGTGCAGATTGAGCAAACATTAAATGTCAAACTGGGTGAGCTGAGAAGCGATGGCCTAATCAGTTTCGACAATACTTCTTGTACAGGTTTATGTGATCAAGGCCCCGCAGGATTAATTAACGGTTATGCCCTTCCGCATTTAACACCCGCTAAAATCGATATCATTGCTGAGCTGATTAAGCAGAAAATATCGGTTAGTGCTTGGCCTATTGAGTTATTCGCAGTTAAAGACAATATACTTAAAGCCGGATTATTATTGAATGAGCCTATTCTACAAGGTGAAGCATTACACGCTGCGTTTAAACGGGGTTTAAAAGAAACACTAAAAGAATTGGATATTTCCGGTTTGCGGGGGCGGGGTGGAGCAGGTTTTAAGACAGCGACTAAATGGCAGTTTTGCGCAGAAGAAATTACTGATGAACGTATTGTGGTTTGTAATGCGGATGAAGGTGAGCCGGGTACGTTTAAAGATAGAGTGTTATTAAATTCTTATGCCCATCAAGTTTTTGAAGGCATGACTTTATGTGCTGCGATTATTGGTGCTCAACAAGGATTCTTATATTTACGCGGTGAATATTTACATCTGTACGAAAAATTGAATGACGTTTTAGCAGAACGTAGATTGGCAGGCTTACTAGGCAACAACATTATTGAAACAAACTTTAGTTTTGATATCACAATTTGCCTAGGTGCTGGTGCGTATATCTGTGGTGAGGAGTCTGCTTTAATAGAATCGCTAGAAGGTAAAATGGGTATACCCCGTAATCGCCCACCCTACCCTGTTACTCATGGCTATTTGGGTAAACCCACTGTAGTTAATAACGTCGAAACTTATCTGGCTGCCACTAAAATTGCTGTCAATGGTGGTGAATGGTTTGCTTCGATCGGTACTGAGAAATCAAAAGGTACTAAAATCTTAAGCATTTGCGGAGATTGTGCCCAACCAGGCATCTATGAAGTAGCATTTGGTACCACGGTGCAAAATATTCTTGATGATTGTGGCGCTAAAGATGTCTTAGGCATTCAGATTGGCGGCCCTTCAGGTACTTTTATTGCTAATACCGAATTTGCCAGAAAGATTGCCTTTGAAGATTTAGCCACTGGCGGTTCATTTATTATCTTTAATAACACGCGTAATATCTTAGACATTGTTAATAATTTTACGCACTTTTTTGCTCATGAAAGTTGTGGCTTCTGCACACCTTGTCGCGTTGGCACTTCATTATTAAAGAATCAATTAGATAAAATCGTTAATGGGCATGGTTCAGCGGGTGATGTTGTTGCACTTGAAGAACTCTGTCAGTTGGTTAAAACCCAAAGTCATTGTGGTTTAGGTCAAACGGCCGCTAATCCCATCTTAAGTACCTTAGAACGCTACCCAGAACTTTACCAAGCTCAATTAAAAAAGATCAGTTATGAACCGGGATTCGATTTAGATGCCGCTTTAGAGACTGCAAGACGTATGGCAAATCGAAATGATGCCGCCGCGCACTTAACGCAAGTGGAGGAATAATAATGGCTAAGACAATTACGATTGATGGAGTCAACATTCCGTATGAAGAGGGCCAAACGATCATCGAAGCGGCAACTACCGCAGGCATCTATATACCGCACCTATGTCATCACCCTGAGTTTACCCCCCATGGTAGTTGCAAACTTTGCACTGTAAAAGTGAATGGGCGTAACTGTTCCGCTTGCACATTTCCGGCTATGGAAGGTCAAGAGGTCATCAATAATGCCAAAGACTTAAATGATGATCGCCAAAAGATTACGCAAATGTTATTCGTAGAAGGTAATCACTTCTGCCCTTCTTGTGAAAAGACCGGTAACTGTCAATTACAAGCCGTAGCCTATCATTTAAATATGTTAGATGATCATTTCCCCTTATTTTATCAACATCGAGAAATGGATGCCTCTCATGCTGATATTTTAATTGATCATAATCGCTGTATCTTCTGTACTTTATGCGTGCGAGCCAGCCACGCACACGATGGCAAAGATGTATTTGCCATCAGTGGTCGGGGCATCAATAAACATTTAATCGTCAATTCAGAGAGTGGCTTGCTAAAAGATACCAACATGGCTGCAACCGATAAAGCTGCGCACATTTGTCCGACAGGTGCTATTTTAATCAAGCATACCGCTTATCAAGTGCCGATTGGCGAACGCCTATATGATCATCAACAAATAGATCAAGTGAGTCTTAATACGGAGCTAGTAGATCATGACAAATAAAATAAGAGTCGCCACGACATCTTTAGCGGGCTGTTTTGGCTGCCACATGTCTTTTTTGGATATTGATGAACGTATCTTAGAACTAGCAGAAGTCGTGGTATTTGATCGCTCGCCTATCACTGATATTGAACACTGTAGTGCTGACTGTGATATCGGCTTAATTGAAGGCGGCGTCTGCAACTCAGAAAACGTACATACCCTAAGAGAATTTAGAAAAAATTGTAAGATTCTAGTGGCTGTGGGTGCTTGTGCTATTAATGGGGGTTTGCCAGCTATGCGCAACTTTATCCCTTTAGAAGAGTGTCTTAATGAAGCTTATATCAATGGCATTGGTGTTGAGAATGCTCAAATCCCTAGTGATCCAGAATTACCCTTATTATTAGACAAAGTACGCCCTATCCATGAAGTGGTTAAAGTTGATTATTTCTTACCTGGTTGCCCACCCTCAGCAGATGTATTCTGGAAGTTTCTTACTGATTTAATAGCGGGACGTGAACCTTCCCTACCCTATGAATTAGTACATTATGATTGATATAAGCCTTGCTAAATTACAGTAGAGAAAATTTATGTACGAACATTTAGAAACTGCAGATAATACAGAAAATCTTAAACGGGTAGTCGTGGAACCTGTTTCACGCGTAGAAGGCCACGGAAAAGTTACTTTACTCTTGGACGAAGACAATAAAGTTAAACAAGCTCGTTTACATATTGTGGAGTTTAGAGGCTTTGAGCGTTTTATTCAAGGCCGACCTTATTGGGAGTTACCCGTATTAGTGCAACGCTTATGCGGTATTTGTCCCGTCAGTCATCATCTCGCAGCGGCAAAAGCAATCGATCAATTAGTCGGTATTGATCCGGTTAATCTGCCGATTGCGGCTGACAAATTACGCCGCTTGTTACATTTTGGGCAAGTATTACAATCACACGCCTTACATTTCTTTCACTTATCTAGCCCTGATTTACTATTTGGCTTTGAAAGCGAAATTAGCAAAAGATCCATCATCGCTGTGATAGAGTCCTATCCTGATTTAGCTGTGCAAGGTGTCATGTTACGCAAATACGGTCAAGAAGTGATACGTATGGTATCTGGAAAACGGATACATGGCACGGGCGCTATTCCTGGTGGCATGAATAAATCACTCACTAAAGAAGAACGCGATTATTTACGCAAAGATATTGAACAAATCATCAGTTGGGGCGTTGCTTCTGTCGCCTTAATTAAAAAAGTGCATTGTTCAAACCTGCCGTATTATGATGACTTTGCAACGATACGCAGTAATTATTTAGGTTTAACGAAACCTGATGGGGCTTTAGAGCTTTATCATGGAGGCATCCGTGCTAAAAATGCTCAAGGTGAAACCATCATGGATCATGTTGATTATTGTAAATATAACGACTTTATTCATGAAGAAGTTCGCTCTTGGACTTATATGAAGTTTCCTTATCTATTATCGATGGGGCAAGAGGATGGTTGGTATCGGGTTGGACCTTTAGCTCGGGTTAATAACTGCGATTATATTGATACACCCTTAGCCGAGTTAGAACGTGTAGACTTTAAAGCCCATAGTAATGAAGTAATGGTGCATAGCACTTTAGCATTCCACTGGGCGCGTTTAATTGAACTCTTACATTGCGCAGAAAGTATTAAAACTCTCCTCAATGACCCAGATATTCTTAGTCAAGATCTTGTCGCAAAAGGCGAGAAGCGCTATGAAGGCGTTGGTGTTATTGAAGCGCCTAGAGGTACTTTATTTCATCACTATCAAGTGGATGAAAATGATATTGTCACCAAAGCTAATTTAATCGTATCCACCACCAGTAATAATATGGCGATGAATGAGTCAGTTAGACAAGTCGCTGCTGAATACCTCTCTGGCCAAGAATTAACTGAGCCTCTATTAAATAATCTAGAAGTGGCGATAAGAGCTTATGACCCATGTTTATCCTGCGCTACTCATGCGATGGGTAAAATGCCTTTACAATTAGAGCTGATCAACGCCGATGGTCAATTGATCGATAAATTAGTGAAAGGTAGTAACGGTCATATTAACCGCATAGCGAATGCCTAAACCCATTCTAATATTCGGCTACGGTAATCTAAGTCGTGGGGATGATGCTTTAGGGCCCTTATTATTAGAGTATATTGAAGATCACTGTGATTTGAGTACTATTGAACTATTGGTCGATTTTCAATTACAAATAGAACATGCCTTAGACATAGAAAACAGAACCTTGGTATTGTTTGTCGATGCGTCCATAGCATGTGAGCAAGCTTTTAGTTTTACGCAACTCAGTGCTAATAAAGATAAGAGTTACACAACTCACGCCATGAGTCCTGCCGCCGTTTTAGATGTCTACCAATCCATTAAACACCAAACACCTCCACCTTGTTTTCTGCTCAGTATACAAGCGGAAAAGTTAGAATTAGGTGAAGGTTTAAGCAGTAAAGCCGCTAAAAGTCTAAAAACGGCTTCTGTGTTTACAGAGCAATTATTACAAACACCAGATTATGACTATTGGTTAACACGGATCAATCCTACTGAATATGAAACCCATTAATAGATAAACTCAATAGTCATTGGATAGCGATAATATTCACCATTACTCGAGCGAATAGCCGCTACCAAACAAAATACCAAGTTTAATACTACGATTAACCAAGGTAAAAAGAATCCAATCAAGACAACGACTAACACCCAACTAATGGCATAATAAATTAAGGTGGTTAATTGCCAATTTAACGCATTTCTAGCGTTATCTTTAACCCAGCCCTCATTCTTTACTAAATACACAATTAACGCCGGTAGAAAACCAAAAAAAATACCGCCTAAATGCGTCAAGACTACAATTAGCTTATCAGTTTCTGAGTTTCTATTAATGCGTCGAATGTTCATGATTTAATAACTGCCAATGTAATCCATTTTGCCGATGTCCACGCCATTATGACGCAGAATAGCGTAGGTACACGTTAAGTGAAAATGAAAGTTAGGGATGACAAAATCCAACAAATAGGGCTGTCCTAGGAAACTAAAAGACCGACTGCCAAATTTTACGGTAATGTCACGTTCTTCACTGCCATCAATTTGTTCTGCAGTCACACTTTGTAAAAAGGCTTGCGTTTTAATAATTCGGGCTTTTAAGTCAGCAAAGGTAGTTTCGTTATCTTCATAACTTGGCACATCAATACCCGCTAAACGCGCACCACAGCCTTTAACCATGTCGGTCGCAATTTGTATTTGTTTGCTTAAGGGGAACATGTCTGGCGCTAAACGCCCATTTACAAAAATGGCTTCGTTAATATTCTTAGCTTCAGCATGTGCTTGAGCTTTATCAAGAATGATCAACAAATTATCTAACATACGAATAAAAGACGGAATTGACGCTTGGTACATTGATATTGTCATGCAAATAACTCCAGAAAATACAGATTATTGGTAAATTTAATAAGATAGCTTATTATAAATCAGTTTTTACCCTTGCTACTTAATCAATGTACACAAAACCACTTATTAACTCAATGAAACAACTACTGTCGATAATTCTCTTAGGTGTAATTTCTATTAATGTCTTAGCAAACGATTTAAACGAGGGTTTGCACGCCGCACAATCGGGTAATTATGAAAAAGCACTACCCTTACTGAATAATGCAGCTAAACAAAAAAACTCAATGGCTAATGTAGTTTTAGGCTTAATGTACAAAAATGGGAAAGGTGTAAAACAAAACCCTAAAGAGGCTTATAAATATTTCTTAAATGCTGCACAATTAAATGATGCTGATGGTCAGTTTAACTTAGCCAACATGTATGAACTCGGTTTAGGTATTGATAAAGATTAGAAAGAAGCTAAAAACTGGTATCAACAATCTGCAACACAAGGCTATGCCGATGCGCAATTACGCTTAGGTTTAATCTACAAATATGGACAAGGTGTTGAGCAAGATTATAAATTAGCAAAGAAATGGTTTTTAGCTGCTGCCCTGCAAGGCGATCCAGATGCGCAGTTTATGCTGGGACTCGCATTTTTAAATGGCCAAGGCGTAGAAAAAGATCAAATAAATGCGGCTGCATGGTTAAATCTGGCCGTTAACAATGGCTGCAAGGAAGCGATACAACAGCGGTATAATCTGGATAAACAATTGACTGAGTACCAACGCCAAACAGCGCAAGATTTAAGTAATAAGTGCTCATCTTCTTCCTATACAAAGTGCTAACTAAAAGACAATGTCATTTTGACAACTAGCATTTTTAATAACGCAACCGTATAGAGAAATAGTTTTGTGATAAATCTGCTGAATGCAATCCACTTCAGTCCCACAGGCATATTTATATTTAATCGATTCCCGCCAAATTGATTTAGTCAGATTCTGATTAATTAACTTAGCTTGTTTATAAACGCCCATATTGCTAACATCTAAATCTGCCAACTCACTAGTTGCACAAATAGTTATATCTGTTGGAGTCGTAGCTTTATTACAATCGAAACTAGGATGACTTGATTGTGCTAGTTT
This sequence comes from uncultured Methylococcaceae bacterium, assembly GCA_903873165.1. Taxonomy (GTDB): domain Bacteria; phylum Pseudomonadota; class Gammaproteobacteria; order Methylococcales; family Methylomonadaceae; genus Methylobacter_C. Next base: position 12,403 of record CAIQNQ010000222.1, read on the forward strand.
ATCCAGACTATTATCGGCAATTACTTCTGGCCATATTTTGGGTTGGTTATCTGCTTTATTAGTTTGGATTTCTACTGATTCAGGCGTTTGTGGAGTTTGATCAGTTGTCTGGATTATATCTGGACTGGATGTAGATATGAGTTGTGGGGGCGATTTCGATACAGGTTTTAAATTATTTATGATGGGTTGATGACTATACACCTTGAGGATTTGCAAAAATAAATGCTCCCAAGCAGCACTATCATAGTTAACTTGAGAGTATTTTGGATTAACTTGAGAATTTACAACATAATTTATCTGTTGTGTAAACGTATTTTCTTTATTTTCAATACCTAATTCCTTGGCATATTGGCTAAACAAGCCTTGTTTTAAATGTACTCTACTATCATTAACAATATCTAACAACGGTGGTGGCACAGAAATAGTTAATTTAGCGGCACACTGCCCCATACGTTTTGAATCATCTGAATTAAGTATTCTAATATCTTCAAGATCAATATCAACTAAGGCCAAAACTTCCTTAGCCTGAGCGGTTAATATCGCCAACGTATTGACATCTTTGACTTTAGCGTGCTTCGCAATAAGTAATGCAACTTGTTCTGATAAATACTTTTGAAATAATTGTTCAATATTTGATGCCGAACAATAATTATCTGTTGAACCACAGGCAGATAATTCAATACCTATTATTAACAAGATAATCTTTTTAAAGTTCAACATCTGACATACCCAAATCATTTAAATAAAAGCAACATGAAAATAATCTAACCCAAGTAAACTTTGAGCATGGTAAGTCATTATATTTAACCATTGAAAACCCAGTAATTCAATTGCTTCGGCTATTTTAGTGAATGTTAACTAACTATAATTGAGCTATTTTTTAATGTCAATCTAACAAAATAGGGTATTGTCCTTAGAATGCTTTGCATATAATTTAAGCGTACTCCAGACGCATTCTATATTAGAAGAAGCACATCTCCACGATTTGTAACATAAATATTACATGTTTTTCGCTGATATTACTAAACATCTGCATTTGTTGTATCAATTTGTTTACACATTTAGTATTCAAGTACAGTATGAAACTCATTAGTAAAATTAAACCAATAGCTTAATAAGTTGGCCTGTTAACTGCTTAAGAAAGATTGATTCTTATAGACAAAAAAGCTCGATAAATCATTTACAAATGATCTATCAATAAGTGTCAGTTTTTTAAACTCCATTCATTCAATTGATTTTTTATTCAGAGTGAAAATACCTACCAACTTTTAATAGTAAGCTAACATCATGAAAAAATATAAATTTACACATTCTGTATTCCTTGCCACAATAGCCTTGTTTCCGACTATGAGTAATTCAGCTCAGGTTTTTGATTCGAACAATGTGAATACTCCTGGATTTACACCTTTAATTCATTCTGACGCACCTGTACCTTATGTTGCCCCTTCAGATGTATACGTTCCTGAGAGTAGTAAAGAACACGTAGGGGATGTTGGTAAATATGCGCATACCAATATCAAGATCCATGTTCCTAGTGGAGTCTTTCCAAATAAGGTAACTAATCTAAAACAACTGAGTTACCCCGCAGCTACAAATATTATTGGCGAAACCCCAGCATCACTTGCTTGTCTTTACGGCGTTGGGGCAGTAGCACATCCCTCTGGCTACTGGCCGTCTTGTAACCCACAGATTAACTCGGCTTATAATGCCGTAGGGGGTAATCGGGCTATTGCACTTGTTGGTGCTTATGACAACCCAACCGTTGTAGCTGATCTAGCTTATTTTAATAAATTTTTTGGTCTTCCAGCCGCAAATGTTACCGTCGTTAAGGTCACTACAGCCCTTGGAGGGAGTTGTAAAACAGTTCCTTATAATGCAGACTGGGCATTAGAAAATGCAATGGATGCTCAGTGGGCTCATGCAATGGCTCCCGATGCGAAAATTTTTGTGGTTGAAGCCTGTAACAACACCAATAAGCAATTAATGCTTGCCGAACAAGTAGCTATAAGAATGTTAAATACAATGGGGGGTGGGCAAGTATCCAATAGTTGGGGTGGTGCAGAATGGCCTACCGAATCGACTGATTGGGATTGGGTATTCCGGTCTAATTGGATCTCAGGTAAACCGGTCAGTTTCTTCTTTTCGGCGGGTGATAGTGGCTTAGATGCGCAATATCCAAGTTCTTCTCCGTGGGTAGTTTCAGCGGGTGGCACCAGGATTAATCGTAATGCCAGCACCAAAAGTTTCGTAAGCGAAAGTTGTTGGGCGGGTTCTGGCGGCGGAAGTAGCTTATATGAAACTTATAGCAGTGATTTAGATAATAGTGGTACAGGGCCATGGACAAACTATCAATATGCACTCTTCGGACAAGATAGTCGTAAAACCCCAGACCTATCATTCAATGCTGACCCAGCTAGTGGTGCTATGGTCTATTGGAATGGTCATTGGTATGTTGTAGGCGGTACTAGTCTCTCGGCACCCGCATTGGCTGGTATCGTTAATAATGCAAATAATCGATTAGGTGTGTCACCTTCACCTGGAGGTTTTAGCATTGCGGCCGAAAACAATTTGCTGTATTCCCAATTATTGACTTACAAAGAATATAGTAACAATTTTTATGATATTACTACGGGTAGTAATGGTGCTGCGGCGCGAATTGGTTGGGATTATTGTACAGGGGTTGGTAGCCCACGCGGTAAGCTTGGCAAGTAATTTTGCAAAGTAATCTTAAATAAAAGATAAAAGATTCGGTTATTCCGAGTCTTTTATGCGAACTAAAAAATTATAATTTATAAAATTTGTGCTGGAATTTCTAGGTTATTAACTTTTATTAGATGCTTAAGCGATAACCGATAAAGACTAACACGAGATATTCCTAGTAACTCAGCCGTTTTTCTTATGTTATTATTGGTAAATCGTAAAGCTACCAATATGGATTCCCGCTCTGCAATTGAACGTGCTTCATCTAATGTTTGTATTTTATGGTTATTACAGTCCCACTCAATACCGAGATCTATCGGGGTTATCTTTTTTGAATCAGAAACAACTAAGCCTCGACGTATTGAATTCATCAGTTGCCGCACGTTCCCCGGCCAATCATAATGATTAAACAATTGGATAGAATATTTATCAAACTCGATAGCTTTATAATTCTTATTGATAGAATATTGATTAAAAAAATGATCTGCAAGTAAACAAATATCATTTTCTCTGTGACGTAAAGCAGGTGTTTTAATTTCTAATACCTGTAATCGATAATACAAATCTTCTCTAAATTTTTTA
>CAIQNQ010000223.1 GCA_903873165.1 uncultured Methylococcaceae bacterium
AATGCTGATCAACGCTCATGGCGATTGTTGGTTGATTTTTTAACCGAAATATTTTCGTAATAATTAAAGTATCAAGTCTTCGACTCATTATCGACAATTTGCTATAATTGTAAGGTTTTTAAAGTTATAGAGTTGCAGTTGATGAAGGGAAATTATCACTTAGCTCGTATAGCATAGTTAAATCATTATGCCGATGCAATATAGTTGGTAATCAGTTTATATAGGGATCAATGTCAAACTTCGCAAAAGAAATTATTCCTGTTAATCTCGAAGATGAGATGAAGCAGTCCTATCTCGATTACGCCATGAGCGTTATCGTAGGTCGAGCCCTTCCAGATGTCAGAGATGGTTTAAAACCAGTTCATCGTCGTGTGTTATATGCGATGAGCGAGTTAGGTAACGACTGGAACAAGCCTTACAAAAAGTCCGCGCGTATTGTCGGGGATGTGATCGGTAAATATCATCCTCATGGTGATACTGCGGTTTATGACACCATGGTACGTATGGCGCAGCCTTTCTCCATGCGCTATATGTTAATTGATGGACAAGGAAACTTTGGCTCGGTTGATGGTGATCCTCCAGCTGCGATGCGTTATACGGAAGTACGTATGGCTAAAATCGCACATGAATTGTTAGCTGACTTGGATAAAGAAACCGTTAATTTTATTCCCAATTATGATGATTCTGAAATTCAGCCCGAAGTATTACCCACTAGAGTCCCCAATTTATTAGTGAATGGCTCTTCTGGTATTGCTGTGGGTATGGCTACTAATATCCCGCCGCATAATATGGGTGAAGTTGTTAGTGCGTGTTTGGCGATGATTGATAATCCTGATGTGACCATTCATGACTTAATGGCTTATATTCCGGGGCCTGATTTTCCAACCGCTGCTTTTATTAATGGTTCTGCAGGTATCTATAGTGCTTACACGACGGGTCGCGGCAAAATTTATTTACGTGCTCGTTGTCATTTTGAACCAATTGGTGACAGTAGTCGTTATGCGATTATTACTACAGAATTACCTTATCAAGTCAACAAAGCACGTTTGTTAGAGAAAATTGCTGAATTAATTAAAGAAGGTAAGATTGAAGGAATTTCGGCCTTACGTGATGAGTCAGATAAAGACGGCATGCGTATGGTTATTGAATTACGTCGTGGTGAAGTGCCTGAAGTTGTTTTAAATAATCTTTATAAACAAACGCAATTCCAAACCGTATTTGGTATCAATATGGTTGCCTTATTAGATGGCCGTCCACATTGTATGAATCTGCTGGAAATTTTAAGCGCATTCATTAATCACAGACGCGAAATTGTTACCCGAAGAACCATTTACAATTTACGTCGTGCTAGGGAAAGAGCGCATGTATTAGAAGGGCTTGCGGTTGCTTTAGCCAATATTGATGTGATGATTGAATTGATCAAAACATCCAGTAATAGAGAACAAGCAAAAGAGGGCTTGTTGGATAGAACTTGGGATGCTGGATTGGTAGCGTCTTTATTAGAAAGAGCCGATGCTACGCGCTCAAGACCTGAAGATTTAGCGGAAGAATTTGGTATTCGTAATGGTTTTTATCGGTTATCAGAAACGCAAGCCCAAGCGATCCTGGATTTACGTTTACATCGCTTAACGGGTTTAGAGCAAGATAAGATAGTTAACGAATATAAATTATTATTAGAACAAATAGACGAGTATTTATATATTCTAGCCAATGATGTTCGGTTGATGGAAATCATTCGAGAAGAATTAGTGGCTATTAAAGACGAATACTCTGATAAGCGGCGTACCGAAATTATTCAAAATCAGTTGGATTTGTCTGAGCAAGATTTAATCACCGAAGAAGACATGGTGGTGACAATGTCGCATGAAGGTTATGTTAAGTCTCAACCTCTCAGTGATTATAAAGCCCAGCGTAGAGGTGGTCGAGGTAAGTCAGCGACTGCAACTAAAGATCTTGATTATGTGGATAAATTAATTGTCGCTAATACGCACGATACCATTTTATGTTTCTCTTCTTCAGGAAAAGTGTATTGGTTAAAGGTTTATCAATTACCGGTTGCTAGTCGGGCGGCGCGAGGCAAACCTTTCGTTAATTTATTACCTTTAGAAGAGGGTGAGAAAATTAATGCTTTATTACCTATCCGGGAATTTACTGAAAATAAATTTATTTTTATGGCGACTTCAGCAGGTACTGTTAAAAAGACACCATTGAATGAATTTGAGCGCCAACGGGCCAGCGGCAAAATAGCTATTGATTTAAAGGCAGGTGATACCTTAGTTGGCGTTGCGGTGACAGATGGTAAGCAGAATGTCTTATTATTCGGTAGTACTGGCAAAGCGGTTTGTTTTAATGAAGAAGATGTGCGTTCTATGGGAAGAACGGCAACTGGCGTTCGTGGAATGCGCTTACAGGAAGGGCAGAAGATTATTTCTTTGATTATTGCGACTGAAGGAACAGTGCTGAATATTACTGAAAATGGTTATGGTAAACGTACCAAGTTAGAAGAATTTACCTGTCATAAACGTGGTGGCCAAGGCTTAATTGCTATTCAAACCTCTGAGCGTAATGGTGCCGTAGTGGGCGCCGTGTTAGTTAATGATACTGACGAAATTATGTTAATTACGGATGGTGGTACTTTAGTGCGTACCCATGTTGAGGGTATCTCTGTGGTGGGTAGAAATACCCAAGGCGTAACGATCATTAGATTAGACAAAAAAGAAAAAGTGATTGGTGTTGATCGTATCGATGGCTTAGCGGGTGTTGATGACGAAATTGACGATGAACTTAATCCAGACCTAGAAAGTGCTGATTTAATTATTGAAGACGTTGTGGTTGATGATATTGCTCTTGACTCTGAAACCGATAATGATGATGAGACTGCTTAAATGATTTATAACTTTAGTGCTGGTCCTTCTGTATTTCCAAAAGCTGTGCTCATGCAAGCGCAGCAAGATTTATTAGATTGGCAAGGTTGTGGCCAATCAGTATTGGAGATGAGTCATCGGGGTAAGTTTTTTCCTACTATTGCTGAGCAATTAGAAAGTGATTTAAGAAGTTTGTTGGCAATACCCGATAATTATAAAGTCTTATTTTTGCAAGGTGGGGCTTCTGCGCAATTTTCATTAATTCCGCAAAATATTCTGCGCGGAAAAACTAAGGCTTGTTATGTTAAAACAGGGGCTTGGTCAGAAAAAGCTGTGCTTGATGCTCGGAGCTATTGTGATGTTTTAGTCAGTGCGAGTTCAGAAAATACGGCATACACAACGATACCCGAAGAATCAACTTGGGCTTTGGATGAGCAAGCGGCTTATTTACATTACACCACTAATGAAACGATTCATGGTGTTGAGTTTTCTACTATTCCAGATGCGAAAGGTTTACCTTTGGTGGCTGATATGTCTTCAAATATCCTTTCAAGAACTATTGATGTCAGTCAGTTTGGTTTGATTTATGCGGGTACTCAAAAAAATATGGGGCCTGCTGGTGTGACCGTAGTAATTGTTAGAGATGATTTATTGGGTTATGCCAGTAAAACCACTCCACCGGTGTTTGATTACCAAGCGCAAGCTAAAAATCATTCTATGTTAAATACCCCTGCTACTTACAATTGGTACTTAGTGGGTTTAATTCTTAAATGGTTAAAAGACTTGGGTGGCGTTGCGGCGATTGAGAAAATGAATATCGCTAAGTCTGCAAAACTTTATCAAGCTATTGATCAATCAAGTTTATATTCTAATCCCGTAGCAATTGCACATCGGTCTCGGATGAATGTGCCTTTTATATTAGCCGATGCGACTTTAGATCAAGAATTTCTTAATTCAGCAGAAGCCAATGGTTTATTTGAATTAAAAGGTCATCGTTCTGTTGGGGGAATGCGGGCGAGCATTTATAATGCGATGCCGGAAGCAGGTGTGCAGGCCTTAATTGATTTTATGATCGAATTTGAGCGCACTCATTAAATTTAATAACCCGATTTAGAGTAGATATGTCATCAGTCACCCCACTATCTGAATTAAGAAATAGAATAGATGCAATAGACGCACAGATTCTTGAGTTAATTAATCAGCGTGCTTTATGTGCAATTGAGGTTGCAAAAACCAAAATCGCCGAAGGCGAGCAGGGTACGTTTTATAGACCAGATAGAGAGTCGTTAGTTTTAAGACGGATTAAAGAATTAAATCCAGGCCCCTTGGAAGATATAACCGCTATTCGGTTTTTTAGAGAGCTAATGTCTGCCTGTTTGGCTTTAGAAAAACCAATGGATATTGCTTTTTTAGGGCCAGAAGGGACTTTTACCCAGCAAGCCGTGTTTAAGCATTTTGGTCATGCCGTTAAGACAGTTCCCGTTAATACCATTAATGAAATATTTGGAGCGGTTGAATCAGGTAAATGTCAGTTTGGCGTAGTTCCTGTTGAGAACTCTACAGAAGGCGTCATTAGTCATACTTTGGATCGTTTTACTACATCAACATTAAATATTTGCGGTGAGGTGGAAATTCGCGTTCATCAAAACTTAATGGGGCATGTCAGTCATTTAGCAGACATTACCGAAGTTTATTCTCATCAGCAATCATTAGCTCAATGTCGCTTGTGGTTAGATAATCATTTACCAGGTGTTAAACAAACAGCTGTTAATAGCAATGCTGAGGCCGCAAGATTAGCCTCAATAAATAAAAATACCGCTGCTATTGCGGGTATTGTTGCGGCAGATGTTTATCATTTAGATATTATTGAAACGAATATTGAGGATGAACCTAACAATACCACTCGATTTATTATTATTGGCCAACAATTATCTACGCCTACTGGCAATGATAAAACATCGTTAGTAGTGTCAACTGGTAATCAACCCGGTGCTTTGCATAGGATATTAGAACCGTTTGCTAAATTTGGTATTGGTATGGTTAATATCGAATCTAGGCCGTCTAGGCAGGGTTTATGGGATTACTTGTTCTATATCGATATAGAAGGGCATAGTGATGATGACGTGGTTGCTGAGGCTTTAAATACAGTAAAAGAACGTGTCAAAATGTTTAAGTTATTAGGTTCATATCCTAAAGCAGTACTTTAGTGCTTGCTTGGGATTTCAATGTACGGTTCATTATAAAATCATGAATAATAAAATTTATCAGCTCGCCTCACTTGGCGTGCAACAACTTATTCCTTACAAGGCAGGTAAACTCATTGAAGAGTTAGAACGTGAGTTGGGCTTAACTAATATAGTTAAGCTTGCCTCAAATGAAAATCCTTTAGGCCCTGGAAAAAAAGCGTTATCGGCTATTCAGCAAGCTTTATTAGGTTTAGCCTTATATCCCGATGGTAGTGGTTATTCTTTAAAAAGAGTCTTGGCGCAAAAATATGCTATAGAAATTGAGCAAATTACCTTGGGTAACGGTTCTAACGAATTATTGGAGTTAGTAGCTAGGGCTTTTCTGACATCAGAATTTGAAGTGGTCTTTTCTCAGCATGCCTTTGCTGTTTATCCTATTGTTACGCAAGCAGTTGGGGCAAAAGCGGTAGTAGTGCCTGCTTTGAATTATGGTCATGATTTAGATGCCATGTTAGCTGCCGTGACTGATAAAACGCGTATAGTGTTTATTGCTAATCCAAATAATCCAACGGGTACGTTATTGTCGCAAGAGCGTGTAGAGCGTTTTATAGCAGCTTTACCCGATACTTGTATCTGCGTGTTAGATGAGGCCTACTTTGAATTTGTGAATTCAGTCGGTGCTGTTGATTCGATTGAGTGGTTAAAGAAATTTCCTAATTTACTGATCACTAGAACTTTTTCTAAAGCTTATGGCTTAGCTGGGTTAAGGGTTGGTTATGGTTTGTCGAGTCCGGAGATGGCGGATATTCTTAATCGTGTGCGTCAACCCTTTAATAACAATACCTTAGCTTTAGTGGCTGCTGAAGCTGCATTAGATGATGCTGAGCATTTACAAGCTACTATTAACGTAAATGCCGCAGGAATGCAGCAATTAACGGCAGGCTTTAAGCAATTAAATCTTGAATGGATACCATCGGCAGGTAATTTTGTATTGGTGGATATAAAGCAATCAGGGCAAGTGATTTACGATGCTTTATTAAGAAAAGGCGTTATTGTCCGGCCGGTAGGTAATTATGAATTGCCCCAGCATTTGCGGATTAGTATAGGTACTGAAGCAGAAAATAAAATATTCTTACAAGCGTTGACTGAAACTCTTAACTAATGTTCGATAAGTTATGTATTATCGGCGTTGGTTTAATGGGTGGTTCTATTGCCCGAGCTGCACGGCATTATGGTTTATCGAATAATATAGTCGGTTTTGGGCGTGTAGAAGACGAGCAGAATCTAAAAACTGCCAAAGAGCTTGGCGTCATTGACGAATATTATTTACAAGTTGAATCTGCTGTAAAGGATGTTGATTGTGTTTTAATTGCTACACCTGTAGCCGCCTTAGAAAATATTTTTTCATTATTAAAGCCTTATTGGTCTGCTCAGACTATTTATACCGATGTTGGAAGTACCAAAGCCAGTATTGTGGATGCTGCAAAACAGGTTTTTGGGTTTGTCCCCGATAATTTAGTGCCTGCCCATCCTATAGCAGGAGCTGAACAAAGTGGTGTAGAAGCTTCTTTTTATGATCTATTTTTAAATAGAAGACTGATCATAACCCCCTTAGAAAATACCCGTCCTGACGCCTTAAACAAAATACAGATGTTTTGGAAGCGCTGCGGTTCTGATGTTTCAATTATGTCGATTGATCGACATGATGCTGTATTGGCTGCTACCAGTCATTTGCCACATATTCTAGCTTTTGCTTTAGTTAATATGTTGGGTCACAAAGACCAGCAATCTGAAATTTTTAAATATGCTGCTGGTGGTTTCAGAGATTTTACCCGTATTGCATCCAGTGATCCAACCATGTGGCGGGACATTTGTTTAGCAAATAAGCATGAAATAATCCCATTGATCGAGCAAACCAAGCAGCAATTGGATAAAATACAGGATTTGCTGGCAAATAATGATGGCCAGCAACTTTTATCAACCTTTGCGTATGCCAATACTGCGCGGCAACGCTTTCTTAATCAGTTTGAAGGAAATATGTCAAAATCAATCACGTTTCAAATTCAGCCCGGCGGTTCATTAAAGGGTGAAGCCCGCGTTCCTGGCGATAAATCAATGTCGCATCGTTCAATCATGTTAGGTTCTTTAGCGGAGGGCACTACCCATGTTAAAGGCTTTCTTGAAGCAGAAGACGCACTAGCGACCTTGCAAGCCTTTCGAGATATGGGTGTTGAAATTGAAGGGCCAGTTAACGGTAGTTTAACTATTCATGGGGTAGGTAAGCATGGCTTAAAAGCACCGAAGAACGAATTGTATTTAGGCAATTCGGGTACTTCAATGCGATTGTTAAGTGGACTTTTAGCGGGTCAAGCTTTTGATACGGTTTTGACGGGGGATAAGTCATTATCAGGTCGTCCAATGAAGCGCGTCACTGGGCCACTAGCGGCAATGGGTGCAGATATAAAAACTACTGAAGAAGGCACCGCTCCGCTTTATATTACGGGTAAAGCAGGTCAGTTGAGTGCTATTCATTATGAAATGCCAATGGCGAGTGCGCAAGTTAAGTCTTGTTTGTTGCTAGCAGGTATGTATGCCGAAGGTGATACCAGTGTTACTGAGCCAGCACCAACCCGTGATCATACTGAACGTATGTTGTCAGGATTTGCCTACCCGGTACAGAAGGAAGGCAGTAAAGTGACTATCAATGCAAATGGTAGTTTAACGGCCTGTGATATTGATGTGCCCAGTGATATTTCTTCAGCAGCTTTCTTTTTAGTCGGGGCTTCAATTGCGCCAGGTTCTGATTTGTTATTAAAACATGTGGGCATTAATCCTACCCGTACAGGTGTTATTGATATTTTACGATTAATGGGTGCTAAAATTGAAGTGCTTAATGAGCGTACGGTGGGTGGTGAGCCAGTAGCAGATTTACACGTGGTTTATAGTCCACTTAAAGGTATTGATATTCCAGAAGAATTGGTGCCATTGGCCATTGATGAGTTCCCAGTTTTATTTGTCGCTGCAGCTTGTGCAGAAGGTCAAACACGCTTAACGGGTGCAGAAGAATTAAGAGTAAAAGAATCTGATCGTATTCAAGTGATGGCTGACGGACTACAGATATTAGGTGTCGATGCGCAATCAACAGCAGATGGCATGATTATTCAAGGTGGTGCAATAGGTGGAGGAGTGGTGACTTCTCATGGCGATCATCGAATCGCTATGTCATTTTCTATTGCTGGATTGAGAGCAACTGCACCTATTACAGTATTAGATTGTGCCAATGTAAATACTTCATTTCCTGAGTTTAAAGATTTGGTAAAAAGTTTAGGTCTAGATTTGGTTTGTGAGGAAGCTTAATGCCGATTCCTGTTCCGGTCTTAACAATTGATGGCCCTAGTGGTGCTGGAAAAGGTACGGTTAGTCGCTTAGTTGCAAAAAAATTAGGTTGGCATTATTTGGATAGCGGGTCTATTTATAGATCATTAGCCGTTGCTGTTCAAAATGCCTCTATTGAATTGAGTGATATTTCTGCTGTATTAGAAGTGGCGCAATCTATGGCGCTAGAATTTGAGTGTGGTGATGATTTAGTTGTTAGGCTAAATGGTGAAAATATTACCGGTCAATTGAGCCTTGAGAGTACTGGCGGAATTGCATCTGTCGTGGCTGCTTATCCAGAAGTGCGAGCTGTATTGCTTAAAAAACAACAAGATTTCAAACAGTTGCCAGGCTTGGTAGCAGATGGTCGTGATATGGGGACTGTTGTCTTTCCTGAGGCTAAAAACAAGGTCTATTTAACCGCAAGTGCTGAGAAGAGAGCAGAAAGACGCTACAAACAGTTGATTGAGAAAGAAATTGATGCTAATATTGTACAGATAACTAGTGAGATAGAAGCACGCGACCGTCGCGATATGGAAAGGGAAACCGCCCCATTAGCAATGGCTGTTGATGCATTATATATTGATTCTTCTGACTTGACTATTGAGCAAGTTATAGAAGAAGTACTAAATTTAATCCATTAAGGATTATTGGCTGACCGCACATTGAGTGTGGTTTTTTTTAACTTTGATAAAGAAAAGGTTTGTTTGAGTTCTAACAAACTTGGGAAATAATATAATGAGCGAAAGCTTTGCTGAGTTACTTGAAGAAAGTTTAACCAGAACCAAAATGAGTCCTGGTGCAATGTTGATTGGTACTGTAATTGATATCGAAAATGATATGGTTATTGTAAGTACACATTCAAAATCTGAAGGCGTCATTCCAAAATGGCAATTTTTAAACAACAACGGCGAATTAGAAGTAGCAATCGGTGATGAAGTTGAAGTTGCATTGGATTTATTTGAAGACGGCCTAGGTGCTACTCTTCTTTCTCGTGATAAAGCGAAGAAAAATAAAGCTTGGTTTGAACTTGAAACTGCTTTTGAAAAAGAAGCGACTATTATCGGTGTTATCACGGGTAAAGTACGTGGTGGTTTTACGGTATCTGTGGGTGCTTTACGTGCTTTCTTACCAGGTTCATTAGTTGACGTTCGTCCTATTAGAGATACGACTTTCTTAGAAAATCGTGACCTAGAATTCAAAGTTATTAAAATTGACCAAAAACGTAATAACGTTGTTCTATCTCGTCGTGCGGTAGTTGAAAAAGAATACAGCGCAGAAAGAGATGAGTTACTAAAAACTCTAGAAGAAGGCGCTGTGGTTACTGGTGTTGTTAAAAACCTAACTGATTACGGTGCGTTTATTGATCTAGGTGGTATTGATGGTTTATTACACATTACAGATATGGCATGGCGTCGTGTTCGACATCCATCTGAATGTGTTGAAATCGGTCAAGAAATAAAAGTTAAAGTATTAAAATACGACAAAGATAAAAACCGTGTTTCATTAGGCATGAAGCAAATGGGTGAAGATCCATGGCAAAACATTGCCCGTCGTTACCCAGCGGGTACACGTGTATTCGGTAAAGTTAACAACTTAACTGATTATGGTTGTTTCGTTGAAATCGAAGAAGGCGTTGAAGGTTTAGTTCACGTTTCTGAAATGGACTGGACTAACAAAAACGTTAACCCATCTAAATTGGTTCAATTAGGTGATGATGTTGAAGTGATGGTGCTTGAGATTGATGAAGAGCGTCGTCGTATTTCTTTAGGTATGAAACAGTGCAAAACTAATCCATGGGATGAATTTGCAGCGACTCATAACAAAGGTGACAAAATCTCAGGTAAGATCAAATCAATCACTGATTTTGGTATCTTCATTGGTCTTGATGGTGGTATTGATGGTTTGGTTCACATGTCTGATATTTCTTGGGCAGATGAAGGTGAAGCATCAGTTCGTGAATTTAAGAAAGGTGATGAGTTAGAAACTGTTATCTTAGCCGTTGATTCTGAGCGTGAGCGTATCTCATTAGGTATTAAGCAATTAGAACAAGATCCTTTCCAAAATTTCTTGGCTACTAATGAGAAAGGTAGCTTTGTAAAAGGCATCATTAAAGAAGTTGATGCTAAAGGCGCGGTTGTGATTTTAGCTGATCATGTTGAAGGTTATTTACGTGCTTCTGAAATTCAACGTGACCGAGTTGAAGATGCTCGTACATTGTTGAAAGAAGGCGATGAGTTAGAAGCTAAATTCATTGGTGTTGATAAGAAAACTAAAACTATTTCATTATCAATTAAAGCAAAAGACCAAGATGAAGAAACACACACCATTAAGGATCATGCTCAACAAGCAGTTGGCACTCCTACAATGGCAGACTTATTTAAGCAGTTAGAAAAATAAGGAATGTGCTTACCGAGGGTATGTTTCGAGCATACCCTTTGTTTCTTTTTTAAGGGATAGAATGTGAATAAATCAGAATTAATTGAAGCTCTTGCAAAAAAACAACAACACCTTCAACTTAAAGATGTTGAATTAGCAGTTAAATGCATCATTGAAGGAATGAATATTTCCTTGTCTTCAGGCGAAAGAATTGAAATAAGAGGTTTCGGTAGTTTTTCTTTACATAAACGTCCACAACGTATTGGTCGTAATCCAAAAACGGGTGAGCCCGTAGCATTACCAGAAAAACATGTGCCGCATTTCAAGCCGGGTAAAGAGATGAGAGATAGGGTTGATTCTGCAAGTAGCGACTATCAAATCACTGATTAATATTAGTTAAGGTAACAACAAATTTGATTTGTTGTTACCGTACTTTTGTCTTATTTTAAACTTCCACCTGCAAATTTCTGATAATAGTTATTTTTAGATACAGTTATGTTATCTAATTGTCTTTGTTAATCTTATCATTTCTCTTCAGTTTTCAATCAGAACTTGAATTTCAAAAAATTCACGTTAGGTTAATTATTCTTTAACAGTTCTCAACAAAATATATATAGTCCCTGTTGCTAGGGTTGGTTGATATTTTGCCAACTTGTTTTATTACTATTAAAACTATGATATATTCTTTAATGAGAATGATTATTGATTACTTGTTTGAATATCCACACTTACAATTTAGGTTAAATATATGGCTATCAGTTTTAAGAATCTAATGGTGGGAGATTTAGGTAAAATTGTCGGTTTTGAACAAACGGGTAAAGCTTATCGAAAACGCTTGTTGGCTATGGGGTTAACGCCAGGAACCGAGTTTCGTGTGACTCGATTTGCCCCCATGGGTGATCCAGTAGAGATTAGGTTAAGAGGCTTTTCATTAACTTTACGAAAAGATGAAGCTGATATATTACTAATAGAGAAGTTGTTATGAAACCCGATTTTATTGTGGGTGTCGTCGGTAACCCTAATTGTGGCAAAACCACGTTATTTAATGTCCTAACAGGGTCTAAACAGCATGTCGGTAATTGGCCTGGAGTAACTGTTGAAAAGAAAACGGGGGAATATACCCATGACAATCAATTAATTGAGTTAGTTGATTTGCCGGGTACTTATTCGTTAGAGGCGGCAGATGATCAGGTTTCTCTTGATGAGAAAGTGGCCAGAGATTATGTGGCTTCTAAAGCCGCTGATCTAATAATTAACATCATTGATGCCTCAAATATAGAAAGAAATTTATATTTAACCTCGCAATTGATAGAAATGCGGGTGCCAATGATACTAGTTCTTAACATGATGGATGCTGTAAAACAACGCGGTATAAAGATTGATATTGAAGCGTTATCTGAACAATTAGGCTGTCCTGTAATCCCTGTAGCAGCAGCAACCAAAAACGGTATTCCGGATTTAAAAAATCAAATTAATAAAGCGGCAATTGTTAAGCCTATTCCTACGGTAAGTATTGGTTATAACACCGTCTTAGAGCAAGCTACCCTAGAACTCTCTACAGATTTAGGTGTTATTGCAGAAAAACATCAATGTGATTTACGTTGGTTAGCACTTAGGGCGTTAGAGTCAGATACGTTAGCAAAAGAGCTAGTCGGTGAGTCATTGTGGTCCAAAGTAGTTAACTTACAAACGAAAGTTGAAGTTGAAACAGCCGATGAAATTGATATTTTAGCTGCAGATGCTCGCTATGGTTTTGTAAATCAATTAATAAAGTCCTCAGTATCTCGTGTAGACGAGATAAGTCGTTATGCCACCGAAAAAATAGATGCGATCGTCTTAAATCGTTTTTTAGGCATTCCTATATTTCTGTTAGTTATGTATACCATGTTTATGTGTACGATAAATCTGGGTACTGCCTTTGTGGATTTCTTCGACCAAACAGTGGGTGCATTACTAATTGACGGTTTAAGTATTGAGCTAAAGAGCTTTAACTTACCAGAATGGTTGATTGTGCTGATTACTAAAGGCTTTGGCGGTGGTATACAAGTGGTAGCCACTTTTATTCCTATCATTGGTTTGTTATTTATGTTTTTGTCAGCCTTAGAAGATTCGGGGTATATGGCTAGAGCAGCGTTTGTGATGGATCGATTTATGCGGATGATTGGCTTACCAGGTAAATCATTCGT
>CAIQNQ010000224.1 GCA_903873165.1 uncultured Methylococcaceae bacterium
ATCAATATCTGTGACAAATGTTTTTATAAATTCAGCGGGTTCGTACATCAATAGGGTATTGAAATACGTTTAATTCTATCATTGATTAGTCGATCTGTTTTCCAGCTGATTTTATACGCTTAAAAACTTGAACATCGAGTAATAAAGATAATGTCGTGATTGAAAACCTGGCGCTAGTAAAACGCAAAGAACTGTTAAGACTGAATAAAAATAATTATTCATCTTACCCAGACGAGCTTAAGCCATCTGTTCTAGCGCTATCTAAACTTGAATCAAAAATATTTGAGGTACAGCATGGATGATTTTATAACACAAACTGAAATTTTAAGTCTTTTGGGCAAAAGCTCCATTAATCCCTACAGAACTCTTCATAACATGTTAGACAATGGCAAGTTGGATGGGTTTCCAAAACCTTTGAAACAGAGATACAGAAGGCAAGTGGTATACAGCAAGGCTAGCGTCATAGCTTTTTTAAATGGTTCTGATAAATCTGTGTTCATCATCTCTGAGGAAAGGGCTAAAAATGCACATGAGCGAATTGTTCCGCTCAACTCGGTTGCTCTGTCTATTGTTAATCAGAGGCGGAAAAATGGCTCTGACTATGTTTTCGATTTTGAAGGTCGAAAACTGGATAGACTTACCAACAAGGCTTGGCGTAAGGCGCGTGAATCTGTCGGTTTAAAATCTGTTCGGATTCATGATTTGCGTCATACTTTCGGGATGCGTCTTCGGGCTGCTGGGGTAAGTTTTGAAGATAGACAGGATTTATTGGGGCATCATGCTGGGCGAATTACAACTCATTATTCTAAAGTTGAAATTAATCGACTTATTGATTGTGTTGAGTTGCTTTGTGAAAATCGCAAGCCTGAATTGACTTTGATTAGACGTGCGGTTTAAAACTCAAACCCACAAAAACAGGTAAGTGCAAAAATGACAGGCACAAAAAAAGCAGCTCCGACGAAAGATAACTGATTGATTTGTTTATATATTTGGTGGTGGGTCGTGCGCGATTCGAACGCGCGACCATCGCATTAAAAGTGCGGTGCTCTACCGGCTGAGCTAACGACCCAACAAAGATTAGCTATTATAGTGAGATTCTCATATTTTGCAACTGTTTTTTTACAGAAACTCTCATTAACGTCACGTAGTGCAGCAATTCAGAGCATATTCACTCACTCTAAAGAAACAATTGGTTAAACCGAAATAAAAATATATTCTTCCTGTTTTTGTTGCCAGCAATTCTCATTATGATGACCATCTACCCCATTTCTAGTTTAGGTGGTCGAATAATTCGACTTTCCGGTTTACAAGACCAGCCTTCTAACATAAAGTTAATTAACCTGAGTTCGGGATAAAAAATGAGGTCAGATCTTTAAAAACATGAAATAATATAATAAGTTATAAAAAATATTATCATAATTAGTAACTACTCAGCGTAATTTTTTTCAAAAAAAATAAAAAATAATGCTTGACACGTTTTTTCGCAAAAAACCGTAATTTTACGCGATTCATCGAAAGGCTTTAGGCTTGCCATTTATAGCCTCTAGCTCGTTCAAGAAAAGCCGGATAGCTTTACAAGCACCCCAGACTACTTACCAATGCCTTTCGTGGCACTTAGTCCATCCTCGAAGGCAAAATTCGAGTTTTGAAACCGGCCTTATAATATCGTCATTCCAAACGGTTTACGGTATTTATTTTGACAATCAATGACATTGATGTGGAATCCACGATCAAAACTGCTCAGCAATTGCTTGCCGAGGAATCGCAATTGTCACCGGCTTTGCGTACGATACTGGGTGTCCTGATTATGCTGGTGCAGATCATGGCGGGCCGTTTGAACTTGAACAGCCGTAATAGTAGTGCTACCCACTTAAAGCGGGACAGTTATTAAAAACAGAGGGTTATGAATAACACGATCTTTAGCCTTTCTACTCACCGTTCGCTTATTTTTTAAGGCAGTTCGGAAGATTGAGACTATTTATTCGAAAAAATAAGGCAAAAACATTATATTTCAATTTCTAATATCATTTTTTTAGATATAAAGCCTAGAGTTTCTGACATCAAATCATCGCTAAGCGATAGTTTTTTATAAAAGCACCAAGAAAACACTATATGTAGTGTTGTTAAACCTTCGAACCACTAGAAAAAATGAGCGAACGA
>CAIQNQ010000225.1 GCA_903873165.1 uncultured Methylococcaceae bacterium
CGTCCAGCGGCCCAGCCCTGCACGGAATTGAGGCGGTGATCGCCTTCGCTCAGGATATAGGCCAGCCACACAACAACAAGCTGTCCAAGGCTCAGTCCCTGCCAGTTCCCGTGCGTCGGAAAATGCTTGTCCAGCAATGCCGCCACCTCCATTTTTTCCATTTGTGCCAACAACAGTGGTATGTCGTCCGACCGTTCAATTCTCGCTATGTTAGGTGCTGTGCTCATGGCAAATTAGAGTAGTTTGCCATAATCTTATGAACAGGGTGTAAAATTGAGCGAACCGTGAGTCTATAGTTTATGTATTAAACCAATCAGCCTATCTTACTAAGATAGGCTGATTTCTTTTATAACCCGTTTAACTAATTAATTCGCATACGCTTTAATAATATCCTTCACGATACCCGACCTTACCACATCATCGACAGTAAACTCTACAATACCGACTTTACGGGTGTGTTGCAGTCTTTTAACGGCATCAGACAAGCCTGATTGTGTGGAGATATCTTTTTGTTCAATATCACCATCGATAATCACCTTACAGTTGTCACCGATGCGCGTTAAAAACAATTTCATTTGGCTAGGGGTGGTGTTTTGGGCTTCGTCTAAAATTGCCCAACAGTTTTTAAAAGTTCGGCCCCGCATAAAAGCTAAGGGCATTGCGCAAATGCGTTTGTGTTTGATCAAATAATCTACTTGGGATCGGCCAAGTCGTTCATTAAAAATATCTCTAAAGGGTTCAATATAAGGCGCATATTTTTCATCAAGTTCGCCTGGAATAAAGCCGAACTTTTCGCCTGCTTCAACGCCGGGTCTGCTAAGAATAATCCGTTCAATTTTTTTCTCTTTGAGCATATCAGCCGCAAGGCCTGCCACCACATAACTTTTCCCCGTTCCTGCGGGACCAATTCCAAAAGTGATGGTATTGGCAAGTATGGCATTGATATAGTCATCTTGCGCTTTGGTTAGCGCTTGAAGCGGACTGGTCGCTTTTCTTTCTACAACGAGGTCGATAATGTCTAGCAATTCAAATTCATCATTTTTTGCGATTTTTCGACCATCTCTTCTACGATAAGCTATTTCTCTTTCAGAGGTTTTCATTGCAGCTCTTTTAGACATGCGTTTACTCCCAGTTATTAGGTTAACAATCAGACAGTGTGTTTTAAGCATACGTCGAACTTCATAATTAATGGTGTTTGGGTTGCCTCCTGGTTTTTGGTTTAAGTACTTGGGTAAAAAGCGTCTAACCTTGTCGATTAGCACGACTCCAGATGATGGCTTTATCGGTGATGACATCACCCATTTGAATGCCGTGAGTTATTTGGGGAGAGTTTGGAAGAGTAGGGGAGTTTATCGATGAGGGCAGTTTTCTTATTCCGCATCCTGTGAGGAGCAGAGGAGTATAAGTGGCTACTATACCAGCAGTTTTTAGAAATTTACGCTGCGACCTTTGATAGTCATTTTGCATAGTAAAGACTTCTGTGATTTTCAGTAGCTAATATTATTAACCAAAATTGATGACAATGTTATGAATTTTTTATCAAACATAAAAATTATTTATACGGTAATTGATCACTATTGCTCTATTTACTGTGCTATAGGAGTCGATAATATTTTAGCTTTCATTTAAAATACAAAGAATTGTACAGTTTTTAGTTTAAAAAGCCTTACATGCAGGTGTAAGGCTTTTTTTATGCCTACCGTTTTACCCATCATTTTATTAAAAGGATACCCCCGTTTTGAGTTTACAGAGTTATCAAACAGTCGATCGTAATCAGTTGGCTAAGGACATTAATGAGATACACCAACAATCGTTAGCTAATACGGGAATTGATGATTTTAAGCATTTAGAAAAAATGGAGCGTTGGGGTAAGGTGTGCACTGTTGTGGGATATGCGACGGCTTGGCTGATGCCTAATCCAATATCAGCATTACTTATTAGTCAGGGTAGTTTTACGCGCTGGACGCAAGTAGGGCATCCGATTAGTCATCGAGCTTATAATAAGATCGCTGGCGAAAATGTTAATTATATGAGTAAGAAGTTCGCCCAGGGTTGGCGACGATTTATAGATTGGCCCGATTGGATGACCTTAGCCGGTTGGCATTATGAGCATGACAAGTTGCATCATTATAGTTTGGGTGAAAAGAAAGACCCTAATAATGCTCAGCACAATATGGAATGGTTACGTCAGTCTAACCGACCTATGTGGCAACGTTATGTCATAGTGGCACTATTTTCAGGTATTTGGAAGATTGTTTATTACACCCCTAGAACGCATAAAGAATTGTGTTTGTCTGCCGCCCAGAAAAAAGGTGAGCCAGAACCTGTAATGACACGCTTAGGTGCTTGGAGTTTTTTTACTCCACAAGGCCGAGCAATGTGGTTACACAGTATTTTGCCTTATACGGCTTATCGTTTTGTATTATTACCGGCGTTATTTTTGCCTTTGGGTAGTGTTGCGGTTGTCAGCGTGTTGATTAATTCTGTTTTGGCTGAAATATTGACTAATATGCACAGTTTTTTGGTGATGATGCCTAATCATGCTGGGGATGATGTGATGGCCTTTGATGATAAAACGGATGGTAAAGGCGAGTTTTATCTACGCCAAATCTTAGGTTCTGTTAATTATCCTACAGGTTCTAATTTTAATGATTTTTTCTATGGCTGGTTAAATTACCAAATAGAACACCATTTGTGGCCAGATATGCCGTTAAGTCAATATCAAAAGGTGCAACCACAGGTTGAGGCTTTGTGTAAAAAACATAATATCCCGTATATTCAGCAACCTGTTTTTAAACGCTTGTTAAAAGCTGTAGATATTATGGTGGGAAAAACGTCGATGCTAAAGCATCAAGCGATTTAATGGTTTATTATTCGTGTCAAACAAAAACCATATCGCCTATTTAGATAGTATCCGAGGGTTGGCAGCGCTGGCTGTTATTAATGAGCATTTTGTGATTGCTTATGGCTTACCTTGTAAGGATCAGTTTTGTCAGCGGATTTTAGATTATTCCCCCTTGCACATTTGGTGGGATGGGGGTGCGGCAGTATCACTATTTTTTGTGTTAAGTGGTTTTGTCTTAGCACTTAAGTATTTTTGCGACACGCAGCATCCTGATTTAAATAAGTTTCAATTGACGTCTTTTGTCATTGGGCGGTTGTTTAGAATTTGGCTACCTTATGTTGGATTGGTTGTACTCAGTGGCTTTTTATATCGGTATACGTTTGAAACTTCAACATTAAAAACAGAGTTAATGGCTAGTGATTGGATCATTTCGCTTTGGCGTAGTCATCCATTAAACTTTATGGACATGTTACGCGAAGCTTTTTTGCTAAAGCTTCCGCCGCTTGTTGTGTTGTTACCGCAGTCATGGACTTTATCTATTGAGTTGGTATTATCACTGTTATTACCCATAGGCTTATTGCTCGCGGAACGTGGCCTTACTTGGTTGGTGCTGTTTAGCTTGTTTGCTGTGTTCTTGTTAGGCGTATCGCCATTTTTATTACATTTTTTATTGGGTTTAATCATTGCTCGGCACTATAAGCAGATTGTCGATTATTTAAGTCAACGAACTTTAGCTAGATCAGGTGTCTTATTTTTGGGCTTGGTTTTATATACTTCGGGTAATACAGTACCCAAAATAGTCGGAGAAACTCTACTGTGGCTGAGTTCTGGCTTAGGTGCTGGCCTTATTATTTTGTATGTGTTAAGTTCTAAAAATACCCAGTCAGTTTTATCGAATATTATTTTACGCCAAATGGGCAAGGTGTCTTATAGTGCTTATTTGCTCCATATAGCGGTATTAATTTGTATCACGCCTTATTTGTTAAGTACTCTTGAATTTGTAACGCTAAATCAGCAAGTTTTGTGGTTGGGTGGTTTGTTATTAACGATTGTTGTTGTGCAATTGTTAGCTTGCGTGTTTTATTATGTCTTAGAGCGACCTAGTATTAACTTAGGTCGCAAGCTACTTAAAATTAAATTTTGCCGTCTAAACCCATCTGGAAATATTTATGGGTAATCTTATCTTGATTCTCTAATAACCAATCGATATCCGGTTTATTATTCATGGCTTTATGGATAGCGGTAGACATGGCTTTTCTGTGAATATCAAACAAAATTTGATGGTCTAAGTTATCGTCTTTTATAACGCTAGGATTAAGCCATACAGATACGATAATACCAAGATCATTGGCTTTTTCTTTCGGGATATCACCCGCTCGAACGGCATCTAATACCCCATTTGCAATAGCGGCTTGCACGGTGCCCATTAAGATATTGGTGTATCGAGTATTTTTAACGGTCACTTTACTCACCATTAATGTTACTGGTCTTACTTGAATATCGGTATTTAGTATCGCAAATACCCGAGTATGTCCATCTGTTTGGCCTGCGGTCATAGTGGCGATAGCTGTGCCGACTGGGCCATCTAGCTCGCCAATAATAATTTCAGGTTCAGCGGCGGTACCTGCGGGGCCACCTGCAATGAGTGCTTCGCCGGTACGCATAATAATTTTATTGTTCATTGGTTGATTCTTATAGGTTAGTAGTGAAAAATATTTTGCTACACAAATGTTTGTGCCATAACGATCGGAATGTCTGTTTTCATAAAACCAAACTATATGGCGAATGATTATTTCATAAAATAGTCTTTGGTAAAACGATGTACATTTTGGCTGTTCTCAATATCCGTTAAATTCCACCAATCATATTGGTCATGTTGATTTTTAGGGGGGGAGATTAAGTCTTTTGAGGTGATATTAATGGTATAAGCAATAACTACATAATGTGTAGAGCTGTCTGACTGGTACTCGCCGAACCGACTATCATCATAAAAATGTTCATACACACCTAAGAATTGAGCATCAGATCTATTAAAAGCCACACCTAATTCGTCTTCTGTTATTCGGAGAAAAGCCGCATCCATTGATTCATTTTTAAAAATACGACCGCCAGGTACAAACCAAAACCCTTGAGCGGGTTTATTTAAGCGTTGTCCTAGTAAATATTGATTATCTGGGGATTTTAAAATCAGATCAATTGAAATTAAAGGGGTCGAAGCGACAATCTGACTAAATACATTTTGCTCTAATAAACCTGACATTATTAATATTTCTCCCTATAGTTGAGTGGTTGACTACTATCAAAATATTACTTTAACACAAAGTATAAACTGACGAGAACAGTATTTAAGTGATCAAATAACGCCCAGTTACCATTCAGGCAAAAGCCCTATGCACCACAATACCAACTAACGTATTTGTTATACCTCAGCTCGCTTGTTTAAATCCTCAAAAAGGTGTAACACCCCCGACACCCACTCTAAATAATTACGATAGCATGGACTTTAAGTTAGCCAGATTGGCTTTACCACGCTCTTTAATGACTTCTGGTGCCAGTTGATTTTTATTAATCCATTCTAAATCTTCAGCGGGTAGTTCATTTAAAAACCGACTGGGTTCACATTCGGTAATTTCGCCATAGCGTTTACGGTGTGTGCAATAACTAAACGTACAAGTGCGTTGGGCACGGGTAATACCTACATACGCTAAGCGGCGTTCTTCTTCGATATTGTCACACTCAATACTATTTTGATGGGGCAAAATATTCTCTTCAATGCCAATTATAAATACATGTGGAAACTCTAAACCCTTAGCAGCATGTAACGTCATTAAGCTGACTTGCTCGCTGATTTCTGCTTCTTGATTTCTTTCCATAATATCCATGAGCAGAATTTTTGCGACAATTTCTGCTAAGGGTTTTTGCTCGGTGGTTTCTTTATCAGCGATGCGTTTTAGCCATTCAACTAACTCAAAGACATTCTTGATCTTACGATCAGCAGCTTCTTTGGTTTTACAGTCTTCTTTTAAAAATTGTTCATAGCCTATTTGAGCAATAAATTGTTCAATAATGGCAAAGGTATCACCCCGTGCAATTTGTTCAGCGGTGTCGGTGATTAAATCTTTAAATTTATGCAAGCGCTGAACCGACTTTTCACTGAGCTTTTGACTTAAGCCAAACTCAGAACTGGCCGCAAATAAACTGATATGTCGCTCATTAGCATAACTGCCTAGCTTTTCTAAAGTAGTGGGGCCAATCTCTCTACGTGGAGTATTAATCACTCGTAAATACGCGGCATCATCATCAGGATTCACAAATAAGCGTAGATAGGCCAATACGTCTTTTACTTCAGAATAGGCAAAAAATGAGGTGCTGCCACTGATTAAATACGGGATATTATTTTCTCTTAGGCTTTGTTCAAATAAACGGGATTGATGATTACCACGATACAAAATGGCATAATCTTGATAGCGACTTCCGGTTCTAAATTTATGGTGTACAATCTCAGAGACGACTTGTTGGGCTTCAATTTGATCATTTTTATGACTTAATACTCTGAGTGGATCACCATAACCTAATTCACTCCATAAACGTTTTTCGAAGGTATGGGGATTATTAGCGATTAAATGATTAGCAACCTTGAGAATTCTGCCAGTAGAACGATAGTTTTGTTCTAATTTAACCACTTGTAAACGCGCGAAGTCTTTTTGTAATTGTGCTAAGTTTTCTGGTCGCGCACCTCGCCAGGCATAAATAGATTGATCATCATCACCCACCACGGTAAATCGACCTAATTTACCGGCAATCAATTTAACCAGTTGATACTGAGTAATATTGGTGTCTTGATATTCATCCACTAATAAATAACGGATTTTGTTTTGCCATTTTTCTAAAATGTGTGGGTGTTGTTGAAACAGCAGTACGGGTAATAATATCAAATCATCAAAATCCACTGCGTTGTAGGCTTTTAAACTACGAGTATATTCTTCATAAAGAATAGCACTGGCGTATTGGTCTTGGGTAGCAAGGCTGAGTGCCTGCTCTGGAGTTATAAACGCATTTTTCCATTGTCCAATTTGTTGTGCATACTGATCAACCTGATCTAGTTCACAGTGCTTGGCTCCGTAATTAATCAGATTTTTTAACAGCGTGAGTTTGTCTTGCTCATCAAATAAAGTAATAGCGGCTTTGTAAGCTAAGGTTTTATGTTCTTTTCGTAAAATATCTAAACCTAAAGAATGAAAGGTAGAGACTCTTAAGCCCCGAGTATCTGAAGCATCTAGTAGTTTAGAGACTCGACTCTTCATTTCTCTAGCGGCTTTGTTAGTAAAGGTGACAGCGGCAATATGGCGAGCGGGTAAGCCTTGTTTAACCAGATAAGCAATTTTTTCAGTAATTACGCGGGTTTTACCACTACCAGCACCTGCTAATACTAATAAAGGATGATCAATTGCTTTAACAGCCGCTTGTTGTTCTGGGTTGAGTTTTGCCATTAGATGTATACGGGAAAAGAGATTGATAGGCACTGGATCTTATTGCGAGAGTGTTATCGCACTTTTATTATACTTGCTTAGTTGCTGGGGAATAATCCTTGATTCATTCTTTAGAATGATTAGTTTGGTGATAGTCTTACAGTTACGGTGCTGTAGATTAACAAAGAGGGGGACTGAATAATTACGGGAATCCATTCCCCCTCATTTAATTTTCCTCTATAGGTTGAAACTAGTGCTATTAATAGTGTGTGTGCCGAGTAATTTGATTTCTATGTCAGCACTGAGGTCGCCATTGACGTCAATCAAGACAAAGCTATTAGTAGCGTCATAACGAACTTGCCCAGCTATGCCAGTAAAGTCGGTGTTAATAAATGTAAAGCCTTGACGATTTGCCAAATAAGGGTTTGAGTCAATTGCCAGTAGATCAATCGTATCTCCAGCACTAAAGTCAGTGATAATATCGTGAAAAACGTTGCCTGGGGTGCTATCCCAGATAGAGCTTATTGCGAAATGATCATTACCTGCACCACCGGTGAGTACGTCAGCCCCTAGTCCTCCTATTAAGGTGTCATTGCCATCTCCACCAATAAGCGTGTCATTACCCACCTTTCCGATCAGCTTGTCGGCAGTAGCACCTCCAACGAGTGAGTCATTGCCGTCAGTTCCGTTAATAGTTCCACTTCCGATAGTTGTTGAGCCTTTATTGATCAGGATATCTTGACCTGATAGCGTGAATGCCTTAAGTGCAAGGGCAGGAGTCGTGCCGTATTGGTCACCGTTTAGTTCGATGAAAATATCGGCTGGACCTGCTGTGTCGTCAACTCCGATGTATAATGTTGTTGTGTGATTGACACTATCCACTTTTAATTTAACTGTATTGTTACCTACAGTGGTACCCTCTCCAAGTGTCGGATGACTACCAACGGCGAAATTGCGGCCGATGATTCGGATGGTATCGCCTGAGTTGGCGTCGGTAATGGTATCAATACCGTTGCTTCCACTTGAGGCGAACACAAAGATATCGTTGCCAGCTCCCCCTGTGAGCACATCATCTCCGCCATTTCCGGTAATGATGTCATTGCCTGCTCCGCCTTTGATAAGGTCAGCACCATCCGAGCCTGATAGTCGATCACTTCCAGAACCACCAGTAATATCGAAGTTTTCAAAATTAATGTAGCTAATCGAGTTGACATTGTTTGAGTCAGAGTACTTCCACCAACCATAACCTTGGTCAACAGTTTTGATAGCGGTAGTTGAAGAACTGAAATTGAAGATCAATAGATCATTACCATCTCCACCGTTAGCAACATCTTTACCGTCACCTAGGCGAACCGTGTCATTACCACCCATGGTGTTGACGCTGTCATTGCCATGTAGTGCTGAGGTGTCGACAATGTCACTCAGTGAACTGGTGGTGAGGTTGATATTTTCTATGCTGGTGAGGCTTGCCCAGACCGTTGATGTACCCGTGGTTTTTAAAGATCCATTGCCGCTAGCGTTTAGAACAAGGCTGAGGGGTGATGTGCCACCGTTGTAGTTGGCTTGCCATGTGTCATTGCCAAGACCACCGTTGATGGTATCTTTACCCGCAACACCGTTTAAGATGTCATTGCCGTTATTACCGATCAGATTATCGTTGTTGGTACTACCACTCAGGTTGTCACTGGCACTTCCACCTTGGATATTGTATTTTTCAAAGTTGATAAATTTGATAGAGGTGGTGTTTGCTTTATCGCTCCATAACCACCAGCCATAGCCAGCGTCGACAGCCTTAACAGGTGTTGTTGCCGTATGGAAGTCTACATTTAAGGTGTCAATGCCATCACCGCCATTAGCTGTGTCATACCCTAAACCTAAGGATACCGAATCGTCACCACCATTAGTACTGACAGCATCATTGGTGCTATAGCCTTCGTTATTGAGACTATCTTTTCCGTTACCTGAGGTGATGTTAAAGCCCTCAATGTTTCTGATGGAGTGTCCGGCTCCTGTGCCCTGTGCCACTCCTTGTGTAGTAATGGCTCCAGTGATTGGGTCGAGTATGTCTTGGCTAGCCTTGGCATTAACAACCAAGCCCGCAAGTATGCCAGAGACATCAGCTTGCCAATAATCAGTCCCACTGCCACCGTTAACCGTCGCTTTACCCGTGCCGCTGTTGATTAAGTCATTACCACTACCACTATTAAAAGTGTCATTGCCGCCAAAGCCGAGCAGGGAATCATTACCACTCCCCCCTGTGACAAAGTAAGTCTCAACATCAAGATAGTTCACGCTATCACCAGAGCCCGAATTGTAAAGTCTCCAGCCATATCCATTATCAATGTTACTGATGTTGGTCGTAACAGCCGACCAGTTGATGATTAGCGTATCGCCAGCAGCACTTCCTTGGCCTCCTGCATTAATAGTGTCGACCCCACGTCCAGTCGTAATGGTATCATCACCGCCACCCGTATTGATGATATCGTTGAAAATACCTGGATTGCAAACGAGGCTGTCATTACCCACTGAGGTGTCAGCAATCAATTGTTCGATTCCAGATATTGTAGCTCCAGTATTTGTAGTCTGTAGGGTAGTTGCGATATTGATAGCAATGTCGACATTCCCTTGATCACCCCCATAAACGACTCTCCATGTATCAGTGCCAGCTCCTCCGTCTATGGTATCCACCCCACCATAACCATAGAGTGTGTCGTTGCCGAGTCCGCCAACTAGCTTATCATTTCCATCATAATCACTACGACCGGATAGGGTATCATTACCTGTACCCCCAGTGATATTGAAGTTCTCAATGTTACCTTGAAAATAGTCAATGGAGGTCGTTGGCATATCACCATCTTGCATACGCCACCATCCATAGCCTATGTCATAACGGATGATGTCTTCAGACTTGGTGCTGTAATTAAGCGTTAGGCTGTCAACCCCTTCGCCAGCGTCTACTCTGTCAAAACCCAAGCCAGGTCGGATGTCGTCATCTCCAGCACCCGTATAAATATTGTCATTCCCTAACACGGCAGATGTATTAATTAAATCATTACCTGAGCTGGTAGTTATGTTAAGTGCTTCAATATTTGATATCTTAGCCTGTGTTGCGCCAACTGTGTATACAGTCCCTGTCCCCCCTGTTATCCCAGACGCATTGAGAATAACATCAATATCGGCTCCTAGGCTGGAGTAATCTACAGCCCATACGTCTGCTAGGCCGAGGCCACCGTTAATAATATCAGCACCTAAATAACCAGATAGGGTGTCGTTTCCACCGCCGCCTATAAGTGTATCATTGCCGCCAACGCCGGCACTAGGTGATGTGCCATATAGATTATCTGCGTCGGAACCGCCCGTGATATTTAGGAACTCGTAATTTTTATAGTAGATGGTGCTAAATGCCTCATCTGTAAGATAATTCCAATCATAATAAGTACCATAAACAATGGGGCCACTGACTGTGGAATAGTCGATTGTTAAGGTATCAGTGCCGGTTCCACCATCAAGCCAGACTACCCCTAACCCTGCAGTTGTTGAATTTTTGTCGTTTCCTGATGACATGGTATTACTCCAAGTTATTAATTAAGTATATTGTTATTGTGAGTCCTTTTTCTTTCGCAACTGAGTCTATAGGTAATTGTAAATAACAGCAAGTACAATTTTTTAGTATCAATCAAAATAATCTATGCAAATGTATCTTTTATAATTATTAAGGTTATTGATTATTTTAGGTTTTTATAGATATAATCTATTCAGTATCTATGCAAATTCTATTCATCTTATTGTAAAGCGATGGACAATCTACACCATCAACTTAAAAGTGCGCTGCAAGTCGGAGCTAAAAAACCTGCCGATTTATTGCATAAACTGAGTATCAATCAGCCAAAGTTTTCTAGGCTTATTGCTAGTGCGGGTGATAATGTGATTTCTATTGGAAAGGCACGCTCAACTCTGTACGCGAGCACGCGTAATCTTCGGGGTATGGGGTCGAAATTTCCAATCTTTCGAGTAACACCTCAAGGTACAGTTCAGGCGAGTGGTGAGCTTAGTGTTTTGGTAGCCGGACAATTTGCGATAGAACTGGATGAATATAAAGGCCGGAAACTATTTGATGGCTTACCCTATTTTCTACAGGACATGCGACCACAAGGCTTCATCGGTCGATCATTCACTAATAAATATCGAGACCTTCGCCTTCCAGAACGCATTGCCGATTGGAGCGATGATGATGCGCTGTATGCGCTGGTATGTCGTGGGGAAGATTGTATCGGTGACATTATTGTGGGTAATGAATCGCTGGAGCATTTCTATCAATCGTTAGCCGCATCGGTCAGTCCTATCAATGCAAACGAACGTGAAGTACGTTATGTGGAACTAGCAGAAGCAGCGATGGCAGGTACATCTGCTGGGTCGAGTGCAGGAGGAGAGCAGCCAAAATTCACGACAGCCATTACATCTAATAATCCTGCCGAAATAAACAGTGTGATTGTCAAATTTTCACCCGCTGATGATACCCCCGTTAGCACAAGGTGGCGAGATCTATTGATTGCAGAACACCTGGCTTTAGAGTCTATCCGTAAAACCGAATTTGCTGCGGCAAAATCAGAAGTGTTGTTTGCTGGAAATCGCGTATTTTTAGAAGTAACACGTTTCGACAGACATGGCGCTCATGGGCGTAGTGGTGTTATTTCTATTGGGGCTATCGATGATGAATATTTTGGCAAGAGAGATACTTGGCTTAAGGCCGCTACCCGCCTAGTCGATCAAAAAATGATTGCCCCAACTGAGGCTAAGGCGTTACGTTACCAAGCCATTTTTGGACAATTGATCGGTAATACAGATCAGCATTTTGGTAATGCGTCTCTGATGAACACCTACAATGCTACTATGCCATACCGGCTTGCTCCTGCTTATGATGTGCTGCCGATGTTGTATGCGCCTGTTAATGGAGAAATCGTGCCCCGCAAATTATCGCCGCCTATGCCGACTAGTGAAACTTTAGATGTTTGGATGCCTGCCATGGAAAATGCCAGTGCTTATTGGGCGCAGCTCACCGCAGATACCCGATTGTCAGACAATTTTAGAGATATTGCCCTTGAAAATACAAGGGTGCTGGATAAGCTTTCACCGATCGCAAGAAATATTGATATGATGGCACGTACGGAATTCTAGTGTAAGCTGTAGTAAACTAACCCAACTGAACTAAGTCAAATATACGTAAATTTATGCATACCTACAATATTCACGATGCTAAAACACATCTATCCAGACTAGTGGAGCAAGCGGCAAAAGGTGAATCCTTTGTCATCGCTAAAGCGGGCAAGCCAATGGTTAAAGTAATCCCTCTTAATACTCCAGAGCCTACTCAAATCAAACGGTTTGGTTTTATGGCAGAACAAATCAGCGTACCGGATGATTTCGACAGAATGGACGAAGCTAATATTGTTAATCTGTTTGAAGATACTCTATGAAATTTCTTCTGGATACTCATCATGAAATTTCTTCTGGATACTCATCTGTCGCCAAATGGATCGGCAATAAACTGTCTTGTTTATACTTCAAAGCACATTAAAAACAGTATCTTATCTCTTGTCTTTAATCGGCATTCAAGATCGGAAAAACATTGCTGTTTTCAGTAATAAGAGCTAATATTAACAATAAGTTATATTAAAGTAGAAATCGGCAGATGCCTAATCAACATGAAACACCTTCTAGGATAGAACCTTGCTTGTTAGATGAGATCACCTTATCAACTGCTGATAGAGCGACAGATTTAGCATGTAAGGCAATGTTGCTCGAAAAGAAGGTACATGTTAAAACAGCTAACAGTCTTGCGGACTTGGTGCGCTTAACAAACTGTTATTATTCAAATCTTATTGAAGGTCATAAGACAAAGCCAAAAGATATTGAACGCGCTTTAGCTGAAGATTTGGACAAAGATAGTCACAATCGTAATCTACAAGTTGAAGCACGTGCACATGTAAGGTTACAAAAAACCTTAGATAATCTTTTTTTTAAAGGCGAGCATATTCGTCCATGGACAGTGGATTTTATAAAAAATCTACACAGGGACTTTTACAAAGATGCCACCGAAGAAATACTTTTAATAACGGGAAATGAAGACGCTTTTTATATGATTCCAGGGCATTTTCGTAGCGAATCAAAACATGACGTTATCGTAGGCCATCATTTGCCACCCAGTAGTGACGTGGTTGAAACATTTATGGATTACTTTGAAAAAAAATATTGCATGGAAAATATGAGGGTCAATAGCAGGATCATTGCCATGGCTGCCGCGCATCATCGATTTAATTATATCCATCCATTCTCTGATGGAAATGGTCGCGTTAGTCGATTAATGAGTCATGCTATGGGGCTTTATGCGGGTATTGGCGCGAGTGGTTTATGGACGGTGTCTCGTGGATTATCAAGAGGCATTGACGGTCGTATGACCTACCAACAAATGATGGACCATGCTGATATGAAACGACAAGGTGATTTTGATGGTCGAGGTAATCTATCGAAAAGGGCACTGACTGATTTTATTGACTGGTTTATTGATGTTTGTATTGATCAGATTAATTTTATGGAAAGGCTCTATGACTTTGATGCAATGGGTTCAAGATTAGAAAAGTACGTGACTGCACATGAGTTGCGTGTCGAATCAATCTATATATTAAAACATGTATGGCGCAATGGTGAGTTAACTCGAGGGGAAGCTATCGCTGCAACGGGTTTGGGTGAAAGAACAGGTAGAACTGTTTTGGCTTCACTCCTAGAAAAAGGTGTATTAGGTTCGGATACAGCAAAGGGCCAAGTATCACTGCGCTTCCCAGTTGAATCAATTGATATATTTTTCCCTAGATTATTTTCAGAAACGGTCGGCTAAATCTTAAACTTCCATACGATTAAATAACGGAAAACGTATTGGTCGCAAGGGCGATAGCCCCCTGCGATTTTAAAAAAACGCAGCTAAGCTTTAGGTAAAGTGGATAGACATTCATAGTAATAATCATTGCATAAGTCATTGCATGAAATAAGACTGAATGACAGGGTACTACATATCACTGTTCACAGTTAATATTTTTTGTCGAATTGTAGGAGTGTAAAAATTGATGAGACGACTAATAACTGTGATCAGAATTTTTAGTCTTTAAAATGGCGCGTTACGCGAGCATCTTGAAGAATTGCTATTATTGATTCGCTAAAGATGATCTGCCAACCAAGTTTCTAAATCACTCATTGCGTTGAAGTCTAACAAGGCATCGGCTAAGTCTTCTAGTTTTTCTAAGGGGTAGTTGGGGAAATCTTGTAAGACACTCTCAAGAGGCGGTTGCACGCCGAATTTGCGTCTTAGTTGGCGACTTAATAATTTAATGCATTCTTTTTGTTCACCTTCTTGCAGACCTTTTTGCAAGCCTTTTTTCTCACCAATTAACTCACCCTCTTTACGCTCTTCTGCAGATATTTCTTGATAAAATCGAGTTTGTTTGAGTTCAACTTCATATAAAGATAACATTTTTCTAATCTCCTCGCGGCTTAAGTGCGGTAACTTATAAACCAAAATAGTTTCAATAAAATC
>CAIQNQ010000226.1 GCA_903873165.1 uncultured Methylococcaceae bacterium
CGTACATGAAAGTGATCATCATGATGCCACCAAGGTCTGATTTTTCGTAACCAATCTTCTTTTGAGTAATGCCAACAAAGTTCTTTTTTAATGCTTGGGTTGACAAAAATGCGGTCAACTTCTGGCATTAAGGCAGCTGCAGCAAGAATTTTTTCGTTTGTAATTGACCAATGTTTTGGGTTCAAATAATCAGTGCCGTTCAATAAAACCGAAGGGGCCGACCAATGTTCTCTTTCATCAATAGAAAGTGGGTGGGCAGTTGCGTAGTCTGATAATAAAAACCAAATATCAACATCCAATCCAGTTTGATGGCTCTTATGCCCGCTTATTGTCGGGCCGCCACGTGCTTGACCTAAATCGCCAATTAATAAACTCCCCCAGTGTTGATTAGTCGATGCTTGTCCTAATTTAAGGATAAAGTTTTTTAAATCAGGATGGCCAAAGGCGCGATTTCTTGAGGGGCGCATCACTTGATAGCCAGTGCCATTCGCAGGGATTGGCACTGCGCCACTGATGCAGCCTGCAGTATAAGTGCCAATACTTTGAGCTACATTAGTTTGAGAGGGTTTAGTCACTTGTGCCCAGCGCTGTGCTATTGGATCAGCAAAGCAGTTTAGACTGATAGCAGTAGAAAAAAGTATAAGCCAAAAAGGTAGAGTTTTTTTTAGCATCATTTCACCCTAGAAAATAAAGAAAGTGACAAGCATAAAAAAGCCCACTATAAGTGGGCTCCGTCCTGTTTTTTTTGTTGTGTGGACGACTGCTGGGTGCATAGCAGTTTCAAATAAGTAGCGGTTTTTATTGTTTTTTTGCCAAATACCTTTGGCCGCTTTCCTCCTCCCTCTGAAAAGACCAAGCACCTAAAACTTGAGTACTTCTCTTAAGGTGTGTGCATTCTAATGTAAAGAAATTGGCTTGTCTACAAAAAACTGCGACAAATTGTCGCAGCTGGGGGGATTGAGTGATTTTATGTTAAATAATTATTTTTTATTATAAGACATTAAGTTTATTTAGCTCCATAGAATCAATTTCTTATTTATTAAATATGTAATTTATTTAAAATAAAGTTTTATTTTCATATTTGGGTTAATTATTTGACTGATGAGTAAGAAAACGTAGTGAGTCAAATACGTTTTGGTATTGATATTTTCATAAAAGTTACAAGATGAATGAATTATTTATCATTTAGTTATCTATAGGTAGTTTGTTATAATAATTTTAATATATGCGTAATGCTCAAAGAGATATTTTAAATTTCTATAGGTAGGAAGTTATGTCTGAAACCTTAAAACCAAATAAAATAATGACTTGTCCTCGTTGTGGTCATAAAATATTTAAATTACGCAGAAAAGGTATCAATAAACTAATGGGGTCGTTTGTTCGGACTAGAAAATTTGAATGCTCCAACGCTCAATGTTCCTACAAAACGGTCTTGTTAACAAAAAAGCCAAGTAAATTTATTAATTTATTTCCTCCAAATAGTCCCTTAAGAAATAAGGTGATAATATTTTTTGTTATTATTTTTGTGATGATTGTTGGATATTTTATTATTGATATGATTATTAATCATATCTCTGCAACACCTAAAGTTGAAAAAATCTGATAATAATGAATCTATTTTCACGTCGTGATTTTATGCTAAGTGCGGGTTTAGCGGTTGCAGGAAACTCTTTTGCACAATCAGCTAATACAAAAGTTCAAAAAGCGCAAAAAGACAAAAATAGTGAGATAAATGGAGAGGCATTATTAAATGCTGGCTCATCAAATCTCGTACATCCTGTACCTTACAACCCTTCTGCAGGGCTTCATAAAGATCGTGGTTTATTAATCTGTGGCAGTGGCGATTATATGCTGGCTTGGACAATTGGATATTTTTATGCCTTACATCAAAGTGGCGTCGATCTTAGTTCAGCAGAAATAATTGTGGGTACGTCGGCGGGTGCAATAGCGGGTAGTGCTATTGCAACTGGTCATTTAACCCACTTAATTGCGGAACTTAATTTTTTTACGGATATGCCGCTGTTGTTAGCAGAGTTGTCTGCTAACGCTAAATTAAACGCCAGTCAAAAACGCGCATTGCAATTATGCTTAGCCATTAAAGAGGCAAAAACAGCCAGTATTCAGGCAATAGGTAGGTCTGCTATGGCTGCACATACCACAATTCCTACTCATTACGAGGAGACGCTTAAAAGATTGCTGGGTAAAAGAAATTGGCCGGCAGATAAAGTCTATGTTACTACCAATGATTGTTATACTGGCGAACGTTTGGTCATATCGCATAGTGATAATATTCCTATTGAACAAGCCTGTGCCGCTAGTTTTGCTTGGCCAGGTCTTAAATCACCTGTTTGGTTAGATGATCGTGCCTGTATGGATGGGAGCATTTCTGAGACTTCTACTCATGCAGATATATTGGTAGGCGCAAAGCGAGTATTGGTCTTCTCATTAAATGATGGAACGGAACAATCTCTAAAACAAGGCTTGAGTCTATCAAGTTTACCCAGCACTTTACTTAAAGATATCGATAATCTTAAGCAGACCGGCTCACAAACCTTATTAATTTCGGCAGGCTTGCCACCTGGTAAGAGCTCAGTGGATTTATTAGACTCTAAATTGGTTGGTCAAGGTTTAACTTATGGCTTTGTAAGAGGTATAGCAGGCGCTAGCCAAATTAAACAGTTTTGGGCTTAGTCTTGGAGCTTGTAGGAGTGGCTTTAGCCACGAAAATCATGGCTAAAGCCACTCCCACTGTATACGCCTATAATTGTGTACAGTAGGTTCCTACTAACATAGGATAAAGTGCAAAATCTTATGAGACGATTGATATAGTTTAAGGCTTTAATATTGCTTTAAGCGGCTAAAGTAAATCGATAGCCAAAACCATGCACTGTTTGGACGACATCTTTTTTTCCATGCTCTTCCAGTGTTTGTCTTAGTCGACGAATATGCACATCAATGGTTCTTTCTTCAATATACACTTTACGGCCCCATATTTGATCGAGTAATTGTGAGCGCGTGTAGGCTTTATTGGGGTGTGTCATAAAGAAATGCATCAGTTTAAAGCGGGTAGGCCCTACTTCTAACCAGCGATTATCAATACCTAAGCGACGTTGCTCGGTATCTAAAGTAATTCCACCCACGATAATTTGAGTATCGCGTTGATTTTTACCTTGTCTAAGTAATGCCACGCGAACACGGGCAATTAATTCATTGGGTGAAAATGGTTTAGTGACATAATCATCTGCTATGACATTGAGGCCATTGATAATAAAGTCTTCTTCCCCACGAGCAATAGAAAATACAATAGGGATGTCTCTGTAATTTGCGTTTTTCTTTAATTTGTTTGACCAGTTAATGCCTGTGTTATCTTTTAATTTCCAATCTAAGAGGATTAAATCATAGTCATGGGTATCCAATTCCATTTGGGCATTGGCGATATTATCAACGGCTGTTGTTCTAAATCCAGCTTTATCGAGCACAAATGAGAGCATTTCTTTAATGGCTTCATCATTTTCAACAACGAGAATTTTATAGGTAGTCATATTTAATTACCTTAGGGTTAATGTAAATTACAAGATTAGTGGTCTTAGAGGTAGTATTTTCTAAGCCTTGCTTGAATTACAGCATGATTAATGCCAATAGACTAATATTATTATTTATCAGTAGGTTAATAAGATTGTTGTGAAGTGATGTGTTTATTGATAAGCACAAGTTGATGGTGGCGTGTTGATATATCAGCACGGTTCGTCGTTGAGTTTAGGAACGATAAGGCAAAAAAAAGCCGTTGGTTCATAAAACCAACGGCTTTTTGGATGACTTAGACGACAGTTTTAAGCAGTTTTACGTTTACCGAAACGACGACCAACCATTGCAAATAAACCGGTAGCAAACATCCATAATGCAGGTGGTACAGGAACTGCACTCACTTGTACACCAAAGTTATAGGCCGTTCCTGTTGTTGGAACATAGCCAAAGTTTGCTGTATTATCATTATAAGCAGTTTGTACTGGGTTAGGCGCGTAAACTGGCATTAAGCCAGCTAAGCTATCAGTGCCACGTACTTCAAATGCCACCCAATAAGTACCAGGATCTAAAGCAACGCTTAGGCCTTGTAAACCATTCCAGCCATCTGTATTAAAAGTAGATTGTCCAGAAAACAATTCACCTGTAGCAAGATCAGGAATATCCTTGTTTGCACTGTTAGTAGTGTTGCCATATAACGCCACAGTAAAAGTGGTGCCAGCTTGATTTGAGTCTTGAGCTGTAATGTACGCTTGTAGCGCATCAATTTGTGAAGCAGAAGCTGTTGTCGTAAATTCTGCAGCTAACCATTGAGAGTTATCTAGCGATAAAGCAGAACCTGTTAAATTAGGTGTACCTGTATTCACTATCAAATCCGCTTGTACTGGTGCACTTAAACTTAATGCTAATAAAGCCATTAAGCCTAAAGAACTAGTTAATTTTTTCATAATAAATTCCTAGTTAAAAAATTAGTTATGAGTCAATTGGATTGTTTCCAATTTTACAACTGGATTAGTCATAGTTGGATCAAAGCCCCAAGTGTCCATTTGTACTGCACCACTTTGGAAAACTTTTACAGTTGCCCAAGAGTACATGCGGTCATTAACTACAGAAGTCGCTGTTGAAGTTTCAAATGGAGATCCACCTGCACCGACTAATAC
>CAIQNQ010000227.1 GCA_903873165.1 uncultured Methylococcaceae bacterium
TAAAATATTCAGGAAAAATTCCTAGTCAAAAACTTTTATAATAACAAAACACTTTGTTATTTAAATATCCATAAGCTTTATGACTTACCGTTTGCTTCGTAAACATTTTTTATTAGCACTTTTACCGCTATCCTTAATTACATTGGCTAACGCAGAAACTGAGCCAAAAACGACAACCGATAAAAAAGTTAACGTTAAATCGACTACAGAAACCGAAAGCGATAACAAAACTCCGCCAGTTGATGTGTTTGAACTACCAGATGTTGAAGTCATAGGCACGACTCCGATTGGCTCCAACGGCCTCGCCTTAAAGAAAATATCGGGCAATGTGCAAACGGTTGAAGATGAGGATATTAAAAGACACGAATCTATCAACCTGCCTGACTTTTTGAATCGCAAGTTACAAAGCGTCAATATCAATGACACGCAAAATAACCCCTATCAACCTGATATTAGTTACCGTGGCTTTACAGCTTCCCCGGTTTTAGGCACGCCAGCAGGCATTTCTGTTTATCAAGACGGTGTGCGTGTAAATGAGGCTTTTGGTGACACCATTAACTGGGACTTAATTCCACAAATTGCCATTTCCAGCATGGAAATGATGCCGGGATCTAACCCTCTATTTGGCTTAAACACCTTAGGTGGCGCTTTATCCCTTAGGACAAAAAGTGGTCGTAGCCATCCTGGCTATAATGCGCAAGCCAGCGGCGGCTCCTTTGGTCGCCAAAACTATCAAGCCGAAGTAGGTGGTTCAAAGGACAAATTTGATTGGTACTTTGCTGGCAACGTCTTTCATGAAGATGGCTGGCGTCCCTACTCGCCAACACAAGTTCATCAAGGTTTTGGCAAAATTGGTTGGGAAGATGACAAAACTGATATCGACCTCTCATTTACATTTGCAGACAACAATATGCAAGGCGTAGGCCCAGTGCAACAAGATTTATTGCAACAAAACTGGAAGGCTTTTAATACCGCACCCGATGTTACTAAAAATACACTGTATTTTTTTAACTTGAAAGGTAATCATTGGATTACAGATCAATTACAACTCAGTGGCACTACTTATAATCGTAACAACGATACATTTAGTCTAAATTCTAATACAGGCGATACAAACCAAACCTGCGGTACCTATGCTGATTATGTAAGTGGAGATCGCAGTCTAGGTTGTTCACCCTACCCTGCTTCATTTCAAGCCAGTCGAGCTAAACAGAACGGCACGGGCATTAATCTTCAGTTAACTTCAGACTATCAAGTCTTAAAACATGACAACCAATTTATTGTGGGTGGCGGTTATAATCACGCAACGACTGGCTATAAAATTGGTGAGCAAAACGCCACTTTTACACCCAATTTTTATGAAGTTGCAGTTGAACCTTTAAGCACGACAGTCGATATCAAAGGTGAAAGTGCTTACTCCAATGTATTTGCCACCAATACGTTTTCGGTCTTTGATTGGATGCATGTCAATGCCGCCGCTAACTGGTTACAAGCCCAAGTTCAAACCTTTGACCACATGGGCACAGCACTCAATGGCAATAATACTTTCTCGCGAGTCAACCCTTCAGCTGGCGTAACATTTAATCCTTTTGATGCCTTAGCACTTAAAACTCCACTCCAAGATTTTACTACCTATTTTAACTACAATGAAGGTTTTAGAGCGCCAACACCGGTAGAACTAACCTGTGCAGATCCAACGGCGCCCTGCTCTTTACCTAATAGTTTTGTGTCAGACCCGCCACTTAAAGCAGTGGTTTCTCATACCTTAGAAACGGGCTTAAGAGGTAAATTCAGCGCAGCACTTAAATGGAATTTATCTTTTTATGAAACCATCAATACCAATGATATTTTGTTTCAGAATATTGATACCAAAAGTGGTTACTTTAGCAATATTGGTAAAACTAAACGCCAAGGGATCGAATTTGGCTTAAATGGTTTAGCCTTTGA
>CAIQNQ010000228.1 GCA_903873165.1 uncultured Methylococcaceae bacterium
GACGCACCTTTTTTGAACAAGTGCGAACTTTACTTCAAGTTATTCCGTTTGATAGCTGGGAACATTTCATGGCATTTATGCTGGATGGGCAGAAGAAAAATACCTAGAAAAATATATGGTTTTAAATTGGGAATTGCTGGTATTTTACTTTAATGTCGCCTTATTTTGCTTTAAGGTCGACATATTAGGAAAATACATCTATGTATATGGAAAATAAGCCGATGTATTTTACTTTTACATCGACTAATTTTGCTTTAATGACGAGCTTTTCTTATTAAACAACGACATTTACTTACTTAAGATGCACGTTTATTTTTAGATTTCCTAGCTTCTTTCTTCGCTGCTTTTTCTGCTTGGATAATGATTAACTCGGCCATCTCTACTTCCATCATCGCAGGGGTTTCAAAGCTCAAGCGTCCAATTGTGCCAGCCCTTAATTCTGCTAAGAGTATTTTAGAGACTCTATCCCTATCTACATGCCCACCAGACCTTAAGCATCCCCGACTTTTACCAATGGCGTCTAACAACGCGGATGAATTACTCGGTAATTCACTTAACTGATACCGCATTTTTAACAATTCTGGATAATGAATTAATAAATAGTCAGCGGCAAAATCAGCTATTTGTTCATGATCTATCGCTGTATCTTTAATGGCCCCAGTCGTCGCCAATCGGTAACCACTGTTTTTATTTTCAACGTTAGGCCATAACACACCCGGAGTATCCATTAAGACAATACCATTGCCAATCGCGATACGTTGTTGCATTTTAGTAATAGCAGGCTCATTACCCGTTTTAGCAATCATCCGCCCGGCTAATATATTAATGAGTGTCGATTTACCCACATTGGGAATACCGACAATTAATGTATTAATCAAGCGATCTGTACCCGACTTATCTGGCAACATCTTGTGACATAAATCAGTTAAATGTCGTATCTTTTCAGGTTGTTCAATAGTAATGGCAATCGTTTTAACGCCCTGCTCTTGCTCTAAGTACGTTTGCCATTGTTGGGTTATATCAGGATCGGCTAAGTCACTTTTACTCAGCACCTTAATACACGGTTTATCACCGCGTAATTTGGACAACATGGGGTTTTGACTACTAAAGGGAATTCGTGCATCCAATACTTCAATAACAATATCTATTTGATGTAACGTTTGTTTAATTTCTTTGCTGGCCTTGTGCATATGGCCGGGGTACCACTGAATGAGCATAGTGTTATATTTAATAAAAGAGTTTTTGCGATCACGTAATAAATTAAAGCTACAATACCATGCACACCTGTGATCAGGTGAGCAATTATTTTTATCTGATTTATTGTAACGCAGGAAGAACTTCATCATGAAAAATCCCTCAGTATCGAGCAGTTTTTACGCTTATTTATCACGCTTAAGATGGATTAAACGCTGGGGCTTAAAACGCAATGCCCATGAAGAAAATGTCATGGAACACAGTTGGGAGGTTGCGGTCATTGCGCATACGCTGGCTCTCATTAAAAACAAATATTACGATGGTCAAGTTGACGCTAACGCTGTCGCAACTGCTGCCTTGTATCACGATATTACCGAAGTCATCACAGGGGATTTACCCACACCGATCAAATATCACTCACCTGAGATTAGCACGGCTTATAAACAAATTGAACACCAAGCCGAACTCGAATTATTAGCTCTACTTCCTGATGCTTTACGTACTGATTTTGCAGATCTTATCCAACATAATAAGATTCCAGCTGAGCATTTAGAAATTATAAAAGCAGCTGATAAAATCTCGGCTTATCTTAAATGTCAAACTGAATTAAAAGCCGGCAATACCGAATTTGTCAATGCCGCCGAACAAATTGCGCTCAGTATCAGTGAGTCTACTCGACCCGAAGTGATCTTTTTTATGCAGAGCTTTGTGCCCAGTTGCGGCTTAACCTTGGATGGCTTAATGCAAACCAATTAAATCGAATGGGTAGCACATAAAGTTTGTGCAAACTCAGTCAAGGCATTAATCAATGTTGCTGGTGTTTCTTTCACTAATTTTAACTCATTTAATCGTGCCCTATAGGCCTCTAAATGTAAGCCACCACCCGTGATATTACCCAATAACCTATCTTTACAGAATTGTTGCCAGCGTGCTTGTTCAGCACTATTTAAGGTTTCAGGATAATTTCTACCCTTATACCTAAAGAACATTTCACTCAAACGCGGATCATTAAAAGATATTTCTAATCGAGATAATTCAGCTGGGCTAGACGATCTTATCTTATTAGACTTTTGCTTATCCGCTTCTGTTAAAAATCCACCGGTATAAATAGCCACATCAGGATCAATCTCAGCATTGTTATCGTGTTTCTCGCTGAATACTTCAGCCAATTTTGCTGCTAAGCCAATAGCTTGTGATATTTGCCTGCTATGCCTCAAACAGCGTTCTAAGTCTACATTTAATCGCACAGCATCCGAAGGTTTAATCACAGAGATAGGTGCTAAAACAGGACATTTATTAATGTGCACTGTTTTTAAAGGGATTCTCTCAACCCCTTCGGGTAGCTCATCTCTTGGCGTAAAGATACGGGCTTTAATATCTTCAACCGATAAACTCAATAACGGCTCAGGGTCTACCGATAAATCATAAACTATTACGCCATTATTATTGGTGGGGTGCTGACAAATAGGCACGACAATAGCGAGTGCGTGGTTTTTAGTCGGATACATTCCCGACACATGCACCAACGGTGTAAAGCTACCCAAACTTAAAAGCTCGTTAACCTGAGCTTTTAAGCGATGAGCTAATAAATACTGAAATAACTTAGGCTGAGCAGTCTTTATTAACTTAGCTAAGGCAATGGTTGCTGTTACATCTGACAAAGCGTCATGTGCCGCTTCATGCGCTATATTATTAACCACAGTCAGTTTATCTAAGCGATTAGTTGCAACACCCGCTTCATCAACAGGCCATTCAATACCATCAGGTCTTAGTGCTCTTGCCGCTCTAACAACATCAATAAGATCCCAACGCGAATTACCATCTTGCCATTCCCGCGCATACGGATCATAAAAATTTCTGTATAGACAATTTCGAGTGACTTCATCATCAAAGCGAATATTGTTATAACCAACGGTGCAGGTATTCGGTTGCGCTAATTCTGCATGTATCTGGGCGATAAATTCTGCTTCACAGACACCTTTTTCATTGGCTAATTGTGGAGTAATGCCCGTAATAAGACAGGCATCAGGATTCGGTAAATAATCAGTGCTAGGTTTACAATAAATAACCAGCGGATCATCGATGATATTAAAGTCTTCGTCTGTTCTTACGCCAGCAAATTGGGCAGGACGATCTCTTTGAGGATCAATACCAAAGGTTTCATAATCATGCCAATAGTATGTTTTCATCTTAAACTTAGAATACTTAACGCTATCGGCTTGATTGTCATCTTAACCTTGATTTAATTGTGCTTCAGCTTCAAACTTTTTTCGTTTATCACATTTTTCTACACAGACGCACTCGGCTTTACTCATACCACCGCCGCACGAACCTTTAATAGCTCGTCTGCCAAACATTACGCCAATAGCCATAATAAAAACCACAACGAGCATTACTACAAAAGTTACTAAGAATATAGACATGTTATCACCTGCAATTCTAAAATAAAAAAACGAGGCTTTGGACTAGCCAAACCTCGTTCCATTTCTTGTTTTACTCTTCACAAATCAGTTTAAGTTGCAAAGAGTAATTAGGTACTGCGCTTAAAAACTAACCGCCGAAATCATCCAACATGATGTTTTCTGGCTCTACACCATTTGCTAACAACATGTTGATCACAGAGGTGTTCATAATTGGAGGTCCACACATGTAGAACTCACAATCCTCTGGTGCAGGATGGTTTTTAATAAACTCTTCAAACAACACATTATGAATGAAGCCTTTATAACCATCCCAATTATCATCCGGTAATGGATCTGATAACGCTACATGCCATTCAAAGTTATCGTTTTCTTTAGCTAACATATCGAAATCTTCTACATAGAACATTTCACGTTTACTACGAGCACCATACCAGAAAGTCATTTTACGTTTAGATTTTAATCGACGTAATTGATCAAAGATGTGTGAACGCATTGGCGCCATACCCGCACCACCGCCCACGAACACCATCTCAGCTTCGGTTTCTTTCGCGTAGAACTCACCATAAGGCCCAGAAACGATACACTTATCACCAGGTTTTAGGTTAAAGATAAACGAAGACATAATGCCTGGTGGTACTGTATCAGGCGCACCTGGAGGTGGTGTCGCAATACGTACGTTAAGCATAATTTCTTTTTCTTCAGGATAACTAGCCATTGAGTATGCACGTAATGCAGGCTCTTTAACTTCTGACACATAACGCCATAGGTTAAATTTGTTCCAATCTTCATGAAAACGTTCTTCAACATTAAAGTCACTGTACTTTGCAACGTGCTCAGGACATTCAATCTGAATATAACCACCCGCACGGTAGTTAATTTCTTCACCCGGAGGTAGATCAAGTACTAATTCTTTAATAAAGGTCGCTACGTTATGATTAGACTTAACGGTACATTCCCATTTTTTAACACCGAACACTTCGTCTTCAACTTCAATGTCCATGTTATGTTTAAC
Organism: uncultured Methylococcaceae bacterium; assembly: GCA_903873165.1. Lineage (GTDB taxonomy): Bacteria > Pseudomonadota > Gammaproteobacteria > Methylococcales > Methylomonadaceae > Methylobacter_C. Next base: position 4,630 of record CAIQNQ010000228.1, read on the forward strand.
AGACACTTGGCAAGAAAGACGCTCACCATGCGCCGCTTCACGCTTAGTAATATGACTTAATTCAGTCGGTAAAATTTCTCCACCACCTGAATGAATCTTTACTTTACATTGACCGCAAGTTCCACCACCACCACACGCTGATGATACAAATAAACCATTCTCAGACAAGGCTGTTAATAGTTTAGAACCTACCGGTACACTAATTTTCTTTTCATTATTGATCAGGATTTCAACATCACCTTCAGCAACCAATTTGCTTTTTGCACCGATAATTACAAATACTAATGCAATAACAAAAGCCGTGAAAATAATAATCCCTAATAGAATTTCCAGCATTACGCTACCTTCTTAAAGTTGGATTCCAGAGAAAGCCATGAAGCCAAGTGACATCAGACCCGCAGTAATAAATGTAATGCCCAAGCCTTGTAATCCAGCTGGAATATCACTGTATTTGAGTTTCTCACGTACCCCGGCCATTACTGTAATAGCTAATGCCCAACCAAGGCCACTACCTACACCGTAAGTCACACTTTCACCAAAATTATAATCACGTTCAATCATAAATAAACTACCGCCTAAGATAGCGCAGTTTACAGTGATCAGCGGTAAAAACACCCCTAAGGCATGATACAGAGCTGGAAAAAATTTATCTAAAATCATTTCCAAAATTTGTACCAAGGCAGCGATCATACCGATGCAACTTAGTAATGCTAAAAAGCTTAAATCAACGCCAGTAATGCCAATCCAAGATAAGGCATCTTCTTTTAACAAAGCATGGTAAACAATATTGTTAGCCGGAACAGTAATGGCTTGTACCACCATAACCGCAATACCTAAACCCATTGCTGTTGATATTTTCTTTGATACCGCGATAAACGTACACATCCCCAAGAAGAAGGATAATGCTAAGTTTTCAATAAAAACCGCTTTAACAAATAAACTAATGTAATTTTCCATTAGTGATGTCCTCCTTCACCATGCGCAATCGACATAATTTTGAATTCAACTTTTTCAGCTTGACTGGGTTTCCATTGACGCATACCCCAAATAATCAAACCAATGATAAAGAATGCGCTGGGCGGCAATAACATCAAGCCGTTTGGATCATACCAACCACCATCTTTAACTAACTTGAAAACTTCAATGCCTAATAATTTACCAGAGCCTAAGATTTCTCTAAAGAAAGCCACGATCACTAATATTAAGCTGTAGCCTAAACCATTACCAATACCATCCATGAAGCTTTCTAAAGGCGGATTTTTCATCGCGTAACCTTCAGCACGACCCATTACGATACAGTTAGTAATAATCAAACCGACGAATACTGACAATTGTTTACTAACATCGTAAGCAAACGCTTTAAGTATTTGATCAACGACGATTACTAATGACGCAATAATAGTCATTTGCACAATAATCCGAATACTGCTTGGAATATGATTTCTAATCGCACTAATGGCTGCGCTTGAGCAGGCCGTTACTAAAGTTAACGCCAACGCCATAATTAATGAAGTTGACATTTGTGACGTTACCGCTAGGGCAGAACAAATACCTAATACTTGTAACGTAATAGGATTGTCATTGACCAACGGAGTGATCAATACCTTTTTTGTTTCATCATTCAAAATTGCACTCATGATTTCACCTCTTTAACGGATCTAACTTTTTTCAAATATGGTGCGAAACCTTCATCACTCGTCCAATATCTCACCAAATTAGTTACACCTGTACTGGTTAAAGTAGCACCAGCAAGACCATCAACTTGATACTGTGAACCCGCTTTAGTGGGATCAACAGAACCTTTAATTAAACTTAATGCTGGTTCACCAATGTCCGCTTCAGTAATTAAACCTTTTTCTAAAGAAGGTTGATCTGTTTCAGCATACACTTTTTTACCTTTCCACAAAGCACGCCATTTAGGATTAACAACCTCACCACCTAAACCAGGAGTTTCTTGTTGATCATAAAAGTTGATACTTTGTACAGTTTGGCCATCCGCGTCTAAAGATAAAAAGCCATACAATGTTGACCATAAACCATAGCCATTGATCGGCAGAATAATTGACTTAATTGCGCCATTTTCTTTAACCAAGAAAACTTTTGCGTATTTAGCTTTTACTCTGATATGAGCAATATCTTTATCTTTTGGGATAGCGACGCTTTGCGCAGGATCTTTAGCCGCTTTACGTTGATCATATTCATCAGCATTAACGCTTTCTACGTATTCGCCAGTTTCTAAATCAACGATTTTAGCTTCAATCTTGTCAGAAAACTCTTTATTGATATTAGCGCCTTCTTCAAGCAATCCAGCCACTTCAAGAATATTCTTTTTCATATCCGCTGCTTTATTACCCACTTGCAAAGGTTTTAAAGCCACAGCTGCAAAAGAAACTAACACCGCACAGACTAAGCATAATGCAACTGCAATTGCTATCGTCTTTTCTAAACTATCATTTCCAAGAGCGAGTATCTTATCTTTATAGATAATAAATTGTCGATACTGTTCGTATTGCTCCAATTTAGCATTCAATTTTTCCATCTGTGTACACTTAGGCATGACGCTTAATCCTTCTTCTAATATTGGCCTGAATCACAAAGTAGTCGATTGTTGGCGCAAACATGTTTGAAAATAGAATCGCCAGCATAATACCTTCTGGAAACGCTGGATTAACAACCCTAATTAATACAGTCATACCACCGACTAATGCACCAAATACCCAACGACCTGTGTTAGTCATTGCCGCGCTGACTGGATCAGTAGCCATATAAACCATACCGAAAGCAAAACCACCTGCAGTTAAATGCCAGTACCAAGGAAAGGCAAACATGGGGTTAGTATCACTACCGATAACATTAAACAAGACAGAAGTTGCCACCATACCAGCAAACACCCCACCCATAATGCGATAGGAAGCTACTTTTGTGTATAACAAGAATGCGGCACCAATTAATATCGCCACAGTCGATGTTTCACCTAAACAACCAGGCTCAAAACCTAAGAATGACTGAAACCAGCTATAGTTTGCTGCATAAACTGCATCCAAACCACCGTTAGCAGCAATGCCTAATGGCGTAGCGCGCGTAAAGCCATCAACCGCTACCCATACAGAATCACCTGTCATTGAGGCTGGATATGCGAAATATAAAAATGCTCTGCCTGTTAAAGCAGGATTTAAAAAGTTTTTACCCGTACCACCAAAAACTTCTTTACCGATGACGATACCAAAAGAGATACCTAAAGCAACTTGCCATAATGGGATATCAGGTGGCATGATCAAGGTATAAAGCATCGATGAAACTAAAAAGCCTTCATTTACTTCATGACCACGCACAGTAGCAAATAATACTTCCCATACCCCACCCACTGCTAAAGTGACAATGTAAACAGGTAAGAAATATAAAGCACCATGCACTAAGTTTGATAATGGGTTCATGGTGTTATAACCAAAAATCATCATCGGAATGCTGCGCCAATTATCAATCTTCTCAAGACCCATTGCTTCCATTGCAAGATTCGCTTGGTAACCGGTGTTATACATCGCCATTAACACACAAAATACCGTCGCAATCACCACAAAAGTCATGGTTCTTTTTAGATCGTTGCCATCACGCACATGAGTTGTACCGCGAGTTACATCAGCGGGGGTATAGATAAAAGTATCAACCATCTCATAAAGACCGTAATACTTTTCTAAACGTCCGCCTTTTGTAAAATGCGGCTCTATGCTATCTAATAATTCTCTAGCCGACATTATCCTTCCTTCTCAATTTTAGTTAAATTCGCTCTCAGCACAGGACCAAAGTCATGTTTGCCAGGATCTACAAATGTAAATAAAGAGACATCTTCTTCATCTAATTCTAAACAACCCAATAACTGAGCTTGATCTGAATCACCAACAACCAAAGCTTTCAACAATGGAGTAGCTAATATATCCAGCGGCATGACTGCTTCATAAACACCTACCGGAACAATTGCTCTGTTACTACCATTTTTATCGGTTGTTAATGGAAATAGACGATTGTCTTTACGATCAACACTAGAAGTATAGACATTTAAAGCAGAATATTTATCTTTACCAGGCACAATCCAACCGAATAATTCGCGTGAACGACCTTCTTCTAAAACCGATACTTGGTTGCTGTAAAAACCTAAATAAGCCGCCCAACCCTGAGCCTCATGTCCATAAAGAACTGAACCAGACACAACTCGACTTTCAATATCATCTGCTAATTCACCAGCCACTAAATCATCAGTATTAGCACCAACACGAGTACGGATTAAACGTGGATTTTTTGCAGTTGGCCCCGCTAAAGACACCACACGTTCGACATTTAATTTACCGGTAGTAAATAAAGCCCCGATAGCAATAACCGCTTGATAATCTAAATACCAAACACTTTTATTGATGTTAACTGGATCAATAAAATGGATATGTGTACTTGGCAAACCCGCAGGGTGTGGACCTTCAAACTCAGCGACAGTAGCAACCGTAGCAACTTTAATATCTGCACCCGCCGCTTTAGCGACATACGTTTTACCTTGCGTTAATTTTGCAATAACAGTTAAACCATTAGCAAAATCATCTTCTCGATCTTTTATAACAACAACTGGATCCGCCGCTAAAGGACGAGTATCAATGGCTGCAACAAAAATTGAACTTGGAACTGCATCGATTGCTGGAGTTTTTCCGTAAGGACGAGTTCTTAAACTGCTCCATAACCCAGAATTAATCAAATTTTCTTTGATTTCTTCAACGCTCAATGATGGTAATTCAGTGGCATTATATTTATTAAAAGCAATTTCACCCTTACCTTTTAACTCAATAACCACCGATTGTAATACGCGTTTCTCACCACGGTTAATTGCTTTAACGACACCCGTACCTGGGGCAGTAAACACAACACCTGGATTTTTTTTGTCAGTAAAAAGAACCTGACCTAACTTGACCGAATCCCCCTCATTAACCAACATGGTAGGTTTCATACCTACATAATCAATCCCCAGAATAGCAACAGAATTAACGTTGTTGCCTTCCTCAATAATTTGCTTAGGACCCCCCGTTATAGGCAAGTCTAAGCCGTTTTTAATAGTAAATCGCATAGTTAATAAGCCTACTCTCCAACAAGTTGCGGCGAACCCATCCTCTTGTTAAACATCATTGGTACAAAAGGTGCATTAAGAAGTAATACGCCAACATTACACCATAAAATAGATGTTTTCTCAATGCTACATTTAGCATTCTAGGCATCATTGCGGCATTTATTAAGGTATTTATTTAACTAGCCACTCTCCTTTATCCATGAACGACAATTACACACTGTTTTAGTATAATAACCCTCCTAGAATAATTCTCTTGAAACTTTTGGAAAATAAATGCCCGCCGTTGTAGTTTGTGCCTTATACAAATTTGTTACCCTTGATAATTACCAAGAATTACGTAGTCCTTTGCATAATGAAATGGAAAGACTTGAACTTCGAGGAACTCTTTTATTAGCCAACGAGGGTATTAATGGCACTGTTGCAGGTACTGAACAAGGTGTTAAGAATTTATTAGCTTGGTTAAAAACTGACTCTCGACTATCTGAAATTGATTATAAATTATCATTCACTGACGAAATGCCCTTTAACCGAACCAAGGTGAAACTTAAAAAAGAAATTGTGACCATGGGCATAGAAGGCATTGATCCTAAGCAAGTGGTCGGTACTTATGTCGATCCCTTAGACTGGAACGCCTTAATCTCAGACCCAGAAGTGTTACTTATCGACACGCGCAACGATTATGAATACAGTGTCGGTACTTTTAAAAACGCGCTCAACCCAAATACCGAAAGCTTTCGGGAGTTTCCTGATTATATCCAAAATAACTTAGATCCTAAGCAGCATAAAAAAGTAGCTATGTTCTGTACAGGAGGGATTCGCTGCGAGAAATCAACTGCCTATCTAAAAGAACAAGGCTTTGAGGCTGTTTACCATTTAAAAGGCGGTATTTTAAAATACTTGGAAGTCGTCCCCGAAACCCAAACCCTATGGCAAGGTGAATGTTTTGTCTTCGATGATAGAGTCACTGTTAACCACAAACTAGAAAAAGGCCAATACGACCAGTGTAACGCTTGCAGATTACCTATCACAGAAGCCGAAAAATCTAGCCCGCATTACGAACAAGGCGTGAGTTGCCCGCACTGCTATGACAAGGTAAGTGCCGAACAAAAAGCGCGGTTTAGTGAACGCGAAAAGCAAGTGGCCTTAGCCAAGCAACGCGGAGAAACTCATATCGGTAAAGAGGCCGCTAAAATTTTAGCTAATAAAAGAGCGGAGAAGATCAAAAGACTACAAGCCATTCAACAACAGCAATGACTTTTCAGTAGCTTTAATTTGTTACAATTGCCTTTCAAGAAAGGTATGAATTTTATTAGCCAACGCTTTAACCGCACGTTGCGTAACTTTTTCATGATTACCCTTTAGCTCAATATCATAACTTGCAACCAAGGTTTGCGTTTTTACATTGATCACATGTGCAATTAAATACGAAAACAAAAAGCTGGGCTTGCTATGTTGACTAACGACTATCCAATCCGCCCCCTGCTGCTCACCTAGTTGAGCAGCAAGATCACTAAAGTGAAATAAATAGCCGAAACTTGAATTAGCCGCTTGTTGATCATCAAGCTTAATATGAATGATGTCATAATCACCTATCTCACTGATCGCCTGTTCTAATAAAGGACTAATTGAAGCTGTGCGTAAAATTTCCTGTGGAGTATTAGGTAACAATACTTCGGACAGTTTTGATTTGATTTGATTAAAAAATAGTCTGGAAGCCTCCAGCGTGGGAAGATGTAGTCAACGACGATAACAGTCCAACACACCCAATGCCTCCATGCACTTAATAGACCCCATTCTGAACCAAA
>CAIQNQ010000229.1 GCA_903873165.1 uncultured Methylococcaceae bacterium
AGTTTTGATTCTCTCTTCATCAATTTGTCGTAAATCGTGATCGCTCAGTTTCATTGCTTAAGGGGATGTTTGTATGGCAAAAGTCTATCATGTAATGAAAAAAGTCGGGGAAATTCTTATAGGGCTGTGAATAATTACACCCAAACCAGTCATACGGATGCGGACGAGGCTTTGACCTTTAAGTTAGTTGAGACGTTTTTGGAGTCCTTGTTGCCACCTTCCATTAAATTACACATGGCAGAGTATTTTCAACTTGCTGACAATACCTTAAAGGCATCACCTTTGGCTTACTGGCTAGACAAGGTTCGTATCATTCCTAATGGGCTATGCCTATTACCTGCTGAAATTGATTCTGTTGTTTTGCCCGTAGTTTATGAGGCATTACTAAAAAACTGACGGTTAGTTGCCATCTATCAAGGGCGAAACAGTACAGAAAAAACTTATGAAATGAATCCATTGGGTTTGATCTTTCGTAATATTGTAGTCTATTTGGTTACAACTATTGGCGCTATTCGGACATTAAGTAATTTGCCTTACATTGTTTCAAACACGCTAAAATGGGACAAAATGAAATCATAATGCCCTTTGGTTTCACGCTGGATGATTACATTTCACAAGGTGAATTTGATTATCTAATTATTACTAGCCATCAAGACATTGCACTAAAAATCAAAATCACCCGCTTTATGAGTACGCATCTTTTTGAAACGTCACTCAACAAAAATCAGCATATTACTGAATTGGAAAATGACATGTATTTGTTGGTAGCAAATATAAAAGATACGGATCAAATACGATGGTGGATTCGAAGCTTTTCAACCCATATTGAAGTGCTGGAGCCTTTGGAATTACGGGCCCCAATTTGCACAAGAAGCGCGGGCTTTAGGAGAAATGTATCGATGAATAATAATTCATATCGTATTTGGTAACAGTTTATGACGGGCTTATTTGTCATAAGTCTTTGTAATTGAACGTAACCATAAGTAGCGACAAACAAAAGACTCTGGTCACCTACATATGGCTGTTACCTGTTAATCGTCAAGCTCAAAAAGCCAATATCAATACCGGCATTCAAAGTTGTAATATTTTACAGGGTCTCACTGTCGGAACCCGATCAAGAGTAATAAAATGATAAATAGATTCATTGCGCGAAATATGATCTCAATCCAAAACAATCTCGTTCATAGCCTAATTCGTGGGCGTTCGGTGTGCTATCATTGCGAAAAATAACACATGACAGTACAGTACTACATTTTTGATAATGCCGAAACCCGAAAAATAATGAGGAGTTGAAATGGGAGATCAGTTACATATCAGAACACGTAAAAAAACAAAGTTGGTTGATTTATTGCTTAAAGCACAGGATAAAAGAAGATGCTACCATCTCTATTTAACATCTTGTTATTTCACTCCAGAAACAGCTAAGAATATTATTGGCAAATTGTGCGAGTCAATTCGCTTGACTGGTGTGACGGTTTATATTGATAGGAAAACTGCTACATTACATGGCAGTAAAGTTTTAACTAAATTCTGTAAGAACGGTAACTTGGAAATAAAACTTTTCGCTGTTGACTCTGCTATATTATTTCATTCTAAAGCATATGCGCTCGTTTCATATAGTGAGTCAAACGAAATATATTGCGGTAGTTTGGTTGTAGGATCAGCAAATCTGACTGGTAATGGGCTAGCCGACATAGGAGGTAATGTTGAGTGCTTGCTGGATACGCAAGATGATGAAATTCTTGTGGAATTCCTGTCAAAACTTAGCAGTCTCCCGTTAATTGATTTAGTGAATATTGATAAATTCAAATTAGCCGATAAAGATAAATATACTTTTAAGTATGCGTTGTTACAACGTGGTGTATTTATTCATAAGTGGACAGATGATCTTGCGCAATATTTTGCAGTTAAATACATATTAAATGACAGTGGAAAGGAAAAAATCGGCGATCCTGTTTTCAAAGACAGAGGGTTTAATGTTGAAACTGCAACCATCAGCAAGAGATACTTTCATTTTGATTACGAACCACCGCATCTTGACAGCAATTCTCATTATGACGCTGATGACCTAAAATGATCTTCCGATTACCCTATAAAAAATAATTTATGAGCGCTCCCTTTGGAAAAAATGTGTTGACCTTTAGTGAGGTTGTCACTCAGTTACGTACTACTTTTGAAAG
>CAIQNQ010000230.1 GCA_903873165.1 uncultured Methylococcaceae bacterium
GCCTCAAGACGCAACTCAAGCTCTTTAAGGTCGTATTTTGTAGTTAATTCGGCGTCACTTTGAGCATCTCTAAAAGCTTCTGAAAGGGCCTCTGCTTGATTTTCAGGAACGCCAGCCGCTTTCAATGTACGAACAAATTTTGATTATGCTAAACTCATATTAAATCTATTACTTTTATAAACCATTATTACTTATGAATCCATTAAGCAGAATTACAATTGACCCTCAAGTCTGTGGTGGACGCCCCTGTATTCGTAATATGCGGATTAGAGTAAAAGATATTCTTGATTTACTAGCATCAGGCGCCAGCTCTTCAGAAATACTAGAAGACTATCCCTATCTTGAAGCTGAAGATATTACGGCCGCACTGACATATGCCGCACACATTATTGATCATCCAGTATTAAGCGTCGCATAAAGTGCGCTTTTTAATTGATGCTCAGCTACCTATTGCTTTAGCTCGAATGTTGCAACAACACGGACATGACTCTCTCCATGTAGACGATTTAAATATGATGCAAACAGCAGATAGAGACATTTACGCATGGGCCAAACAAAATCAGAACATCATTATCACTAAAGACGAAGATTTTGTTATTTTACATAATACTGACCAAGACCCTTGCTCACTTTGTTGGGTAAGAGTAGGTAACACTCGCCGTAAAGATTTGTTAGAATGGTTTGAACGTTTATTACCAATTATTGAAGAGAAACTACTTGCCGGAGAACGATTAATTGAACTTGCCTAAGCAATTTCATCGTATCAACGACAAACAATTAGAAAATTGGGTTATTTAAAAATAAATCATGACTTGGGAATATTCAGAAGACCGCTTGATTGAACAAACTGCGATTGATCTATTCTTTAATCAATTGGGTTGGGATACCATACTGGCGTTTAACAATGAGAACTTCGGTGACGACAGCACTTTAGGTCGTAGCCACAAGAAAGAAGTCGTCCTGAAGAAAATATTCCTCGCTAAACTTAAACAATTTAACCCCGACTTACCGGATGTCGCCTATACCCTAGCCTACGATAAACTCACCGAAGCCAGTAACACTAAGTCTTTAGCTGAAATCAATTACGAAAAACATCTGCTGCTTAAAAAAGGTATCGAAGTCGATTTTATTGATGACAAAGGCACGCTAATAAAGAATAAAACCCTAAAAGTTTTTGATTTTGATAACGCAGAAAACAATAACTATTTAGCGGTGCAGCAATTATGGATAGAGGGCAAAAGCAATCGCTTAAGACGACCCGATATTATCGGCTTTATTAATGGCATCCCTTTACTCTTTATAGAATTAAAAGCCACACACCGTAATCTGGTTAATGCTTACAACAGCAACTTTACCGATTACAAAGATGTTATCCCCCAGCTCTTTTATTACAACGCCTTTGTGGTTTTAAGTAACGGTCTTGAAAGCCGAATTGGCAGTATTACCGGCCAATATCAACATTTCCATGAATGGAAACGCATCACCGAAGAAGATGAGGGCATTGTCGCCCTCGATAGAATGATCATAGGCGTCTGTGAAAAACAGCGCATTTTGGATCTGTTTGAAAACTTTATTCTGTTTGATAACTCGCTCGGCAAAGCCGTTAAATTGATCGCCCGTAACCATCAATTTATCGGCGTTAATAAGGCCATCGCCAATATTCACCTTAAAGACCAACTCTATCAGCAAGGTAAAATCGGCTTAGAAGAAAAACAAAAACTGGGGGTATTTTGGCATACCCAAGGTAGTGGTAAATCGTATTCGATGGTGTTCTTTTGCCAAAAGATTCACCACAAATTCACCGGCAGTTATACGTTTTTAATCGTCACCGACCGTAATGAATTAGATACCCAAATCTACGGTACCTTTAGTGGCGTGGATGCTGTACCGCAAGTAAAATCGGGCAGTAAAGATTCTTTAAAAGCCAACAGTGGCAAACATTTAAAAGCATTACTGAGTTCTGAGCATCGGTATTTATTTAGCTTGATTCATAAATTTAACTTTAAAGAAGTAGTCACGCAGCGCGATAACATTATTGTTATTTCTGATGAAGCCCACCGCACTCAGGGCGGCAGTTTGGCCTTAAATTTACGTAATGCGTTGCCTAATGCCGCTTTTATGGGCTTTACAGACACGCCCTTATTTAAAGATGATGAAATCACTAAGCGCATCTTTGGGGATTATGTGTCCCGTTATGACTTTAAACGCAGTGTGGATGATGGCGCAACCGTGCCGCTTTATTATGAAAACCGTGGCGACTATTTAGGCTTAGACAATCCGGTGATTAATGAGCAAATAAGAGCCATCATCGATGCAGAAACAGAAGACTTAGAGTCTGATCAACGCAGTCGTATCGAACAATTATTTGCTAGAGAGTATCCCATACTCACCAGTAAAAAACGTTTAGAGGCTATTGCCAAAGATGTCGTTTGGCATTTTTGTAATCGGGGTTACAAAGGTAAAGGCATGATGGTTGCCTTAGATAAACTCACTGCGGTGCGGATGTATGAATTAATCACCGAGCAATGGCAGTTAATGGTTGCCCAATTAGAAAAGGATTTAACGAAAGGCAAGTATGGTGACCAAGAACTATTAGAGAAAAGTCGTGAATTAACCTGGATTAAAGACACTGAAATTTGTGTGATTGTCAGCCCTGAGCAAAATGAGATTCAAAAGTTTAAGAAGTGGGATTTAGATATTGAGCCTCATAGAGAAAAAATGAATACTCAAGACCTTGAAACGCGCTTTAAAGATGAAAGTGATCCGTTTCGTTTAGTGATTGTGTGCGCCATGTGGATAACGGGCTTTGATGTGCCTACCCTATCTACCTTATATTTAGATAAACCCTTAAAATCTCATACTTTAATGCAAGCCATTGCCAGAGCTAACCGTATCAGTGAGGGTAAAAATAACGGCTTGATCGTCGATTATATCGAAACCTATACCGCCTTATTAGATGCCTTAGCTATTTATGGTGCTGGTGGAGAGGATGGCGGTGGTGGCGAACCCACGCCACCCGTAAAACCCAAAGAAGAATTAATCACCCAACTGGAAGCCGCCCTAGAAACGACTGAAAACTTTTTACACGATGAAGTGGGCTTTGAGCTACCCGAATTAATTAAAGCCGAAGGTTTATATAAACTAGCTGCCTTAGATAAAGCCATTAACGCGGTGTATACCAATGATGAAACCAAGCGTAAATTTCAGGTATTAACGAGGGAGGTCTTTAAAAAGTATAAAGCCTTACAACCCGACAAAATACTGAATCAATACGCATCCAGAAAAAATGCGTTGGATGCCATTTATTCTGCGATAGAAAACAAAGTAGAAAGTGCTGATGTTGCCGACATTATGCTAAAGATTCAGCATGTCATTGATGAGTCTATCAGTAATACCGTCACAGAACCTGCGCATAACCCTGCTAAGATCATTGATCTTAGCGAATTAAACTTTGAGTTACTTGAACAGTATTTTACAAAAACTAAACATAAAAATACGGCGGTACAATTACTTAAAGATAAGGTTGAACAGCAAGTAAAACACATGCTGGCACAAAACCCCTTAACCATTAATTTTTACGAACGCTATCAAGAAATTATTGAGGCCTACAATTTAAGTAAAGATGAAGTGGTGATACAAGAGACTTTTAGAAAGCTGATTGAATTGGTTAAGTCTTATACTGAAGAGCAAGCCGACACTAAACGCGAAGGTTTATCCGAAGAACAAAAGGCCATTTTTGATATTTTAAGACTGGGCAAAGCATTAGCAGCCACCGAGAAAAATGAGCTCAAAAAAATAGCGATTCAACTACTGGATGAACTTAAAAAAGAGAAACTAAAAGTGGAGCAATGGGCCGATAAATCGTTAACGGCCGCCGCTGTGTTTAATTATGTTAGTAATACGCTGTATGAAGTTTTACCCTATCCCACTTATGAAACCGATGATATCGATGTTAAAACTAATTTAGTTTATGAGCATCTAAAAAATCAATATTACGGTGGCGGCATGAGTGTATACGGGCATTATTGATGTGCGCTGTTTGTTGCCTCTTGATCAATAAGCAAAGCGGCTTGATATAAGGTTTTCTTTCTTTGTCCGGTTATTTCAACAGCCAGTGCCACGGCGGTTTTAATCGAACATTCTCGCATTAAAATTCTTAGTAGCTTTTCTTGCTCTTCACTTAACAAGTGCTGGCTGTCATCCGCTACCGCACCCTGCACAATGACTACAAACTCACCTTTACGCATATTATCATTAGTAGAGACTATCGTTAATGCTTCCGATAAGCTCACTTTAACTATCGTTTCATGGAGCTTGGTTAACTCTCTGGCAATAACAATTTCTCGATCCAAAGGCAACACTTCCACCATATCTTGCAGACACGCTAAAATCCGGTGACACGACTCATAAAAAACCCAAGTCTTAGTCAAATTAAGTCGCTCAGTAAAAAAAGCTTTCCGTGCAGACGATGTTCTAGGCAAAAAACCTTCAAAGGAAAATTGTGTCACTGGCATGCCCGCTGCTGATAACGCGGTAATTAATGCACAGGCACCAGGAATAGGTACGACATCTAACCCCGCTTCTTTAACTAATTTGACTAAAGGCATGCCGGGGTCACTTAATAAAGGCGTACCGGCATCTGAAACCAAGGCAATGGAAATGCCTGTACGTAACTTTTCTAATAACTCCCCAGAAGCCTTATCTTCATTATGTTGATGTAAAGAAACTAATTTATTGGTAATCCCGTAATGATGTAAAAGCATTTTGACATGCCGAGTGTCTTCAGCCGCTATCAGATCAACAGCCTTTAAAGTTTCTATGGCTCTAAAACTGATATCTGCTAAATTACCAATGGGGGTTGCCACAACATACAATTTGCCAAAAACATTAACATTAGAAACGGTCATTCATAAAACCTGTGCTATAAAGAAAGGCGTTTAACTATAATTCATACTAGCTAAACGAAAGAGTTATTCGAACAAATGCTAAATTATATCAGTATCTTGTTTTTTAATGCCTTCATAAAAGCCAGCCCTTAGAGATTATCCATGCCTATTTCAGAGCTTAAAGTTAAACCTGCTCACCTTATCACGGGTGAAAATGCAGAAGAACAAGCTCACAACTATCTTATTGCCCAAGGACTAAAACCGGTATTAAGAAATTTTCGCTGCAAACTCGGTGAGCTTGACTTAATTATGTCCGATCAACAATCTTTGGTCGTTATTGAAGTACGTTATCGAAAAACTGATCACTACGGCAGCGCCATGGAAAGCATTACGCGTACAAAACAATCACGTATAATAAAAGCTACTCAAATCTATTTAGCGACCCAAAAAAAAGATCAAGCAATCCGCTTTGATGTTGTTGCCATTTCTGGCAATGGCAAAATAGAATGGATACAAAACGCTTTTTAATACCATAACCTCATGAGCCTACAAGACCGCATCATTAATAACTTTTCTGATAGTATTCAAGCGCAACAAGATGCCTTGTCTTATCTACCGGAATTAATAGAGTACGCCGCACAACATATCGTTTCTGCGCTTTTAAATGATAAAAAAATCCTCACCTGCGGAAATGGTCGATCAGCGACAACGGCCCAGCTATTTTCATTAGCCATGCTAAATCAGTTTGAAAGAGATAGACCCTCCTTACCGGCCATTAATTTAGCAGCCGATACGGCAACGATTACGGCAGTGGCAAATGACCATCACTTTAGTGAAGTTTTCTCTAAACAAATAAGAGCGTTAGGTCAAAGCGGTGACATTCTGCTTATCTATACGGATGGAAACAACTCCAACAATTTAGCGAAAGCCATAGCGTCTGCTCATGACAAGGAAATGTCCGTCATTGCGCTTACCGGCAATGAGGGCGGCTTAATATCACCTTCACTCTATGAAACCGACATTGAAATTCGAGTGAACTTAACGTCCAGCACTCGTATCCAAGAAACACATATTTTAATCACGCATTGTCTTTGTGACTTAATTGATCACCAACTATTTGGTTAACGACTCTATTGAATTCAGCTCTTTTAGGTAATCTATGAAAATATTTCTGCTCATCATCACTTTAATCAATGTCCTCTTATTGAATGCTTGTGCAACGGTTTCTAATCGATCAGCAACCGTTCAAGAAGCTGAGTTATTAAAAGATAGACGCCCACACAATATCATTGCATCTGACACAGACATCGAAACAGATGCTTACGAAGAGCTTAACGATGATAAGGACATCAAACAGTATTGCCATATCAACGTCAACGCCTATAATGGCGCAGTACTGCTAACGGGTGAAGCGCCTACAGAAGAATTAAAAACAAAAATTATTGCCGTAGTGCAAGTCATATCAAATGTAAAGCGCGTACACGATCATATAGAAATTGCTGACCCTAGTGACCCAACATCACAAAGCAATGACAAAGCCATTACCAAAAGAACAAAGAAAGCCTTGACTCAAATCAAGTCAATGCATGATTTTGATCCGAACACCATAAAAGTAATTACCGAAAATAGCGTAGTTTATCTGATGGGCTTAGTGCAACGCGATGAAGGCAAAGTCGTTATTAATGTAACCAAACTCCAACCCGGCATTAAACAGATCATTACGGTTTTTGAATACTTAGACTAAACCGTATTGCAGAATCTTAACCCTCCCGCACTCGGCGTTTATTGACATTAAGGCCCTGAACTGTTATTTTTCATAATTGGCACTCACCTACCCAGAGTGCTAATTTTGCCTTTAGAGGGGTTACAGTGAGCCTTAATAATCAAGACTTAAATGAACGTTCTTTACAATTACTCAAGACTTTAGTTGAGCGCTATATTCAGGACGGTCAACCCGTAGGATCACGTGTTTTATCAAAAGACTCAGAACTTAACTTAAGTCCGGCCACCATCAGAAATGTAATGGCCGACCTAGAAGATTTAGGCCTAATCCATTCGCCCCATACTTCTGCTGGACGTATTCCTACCGTCAGTGGTTATCGTTTATTTGTTGATAGCCTACTCACCGTAAAGCCTTTAGACGCTAAAGATTTAGCGCACATATCGCAAGGGTTATCAGAAAATATAGACCCTAATAACATGATTGGGGCTGCATCGCGATTAATATCAGAACTCACCAACATGGCTGGAGTCGTCACACTCCCTAAAAGAGAACTGGTTTACCTAAGACATATTGAGTTTCTACCTTTATCTAATAACCGAATCTTGGTTATTTTTGTGACCAATGAGCAAGAAGTACATAACAAGGTTATTCATACCGATAAGATTTTTACTGCTGCTGAATTACAACAAGCTGCTAACTATCTAAATTCTCTCTACTCTGGACATAGCTTGGCTTCGGTTAAAGCGGCGCTGCTAAAAGACTTAAAACATGATCAAGAACGCACCAATCAAGCGATGCTGGATGCTTTAAAAATAGCAAAATTAACGTTCGAGTCTGGTCATCAAAAAGATGATTATGTATTAAGTGGCGAAACTAATTTAATGGGCTTTTCTGAGCTTGCTGATCGCGATCATTTAAAAAACCTATTTAATGCGTTTAGCCAAAAAAGGGATGTTATCCACTTATTAGATCAATCAATGAAAGCGGATGGCGTCCAAATTTTTATCGGCAAAGAGTCCGGCTATCAAGCCTTTGATCAATGCAGCTTAGTCACTTCATCCTATTCTGTTAATGATGAAATAGTGGGCGTTTTAGGTGTTATAGGCCCTACCCGCATGGCTTACGAAAAAATTATCCCGTTTGTAGATGTGACCGCAAAAATATTAGGCGCTGCCTTGAATCCTAAAACAACGACCCCATAATAAGCAAAACTTTTTATCTGTGCCGTTAAGCACATCACAAAATCACTTAAAGGATCCATAACATGAGTACTGATCAGGAACTACCTGAGAGCCAAACTACTGAAGCTGAGATTGTATCTGAGTCGACAGAATCTTCTCATACAGAAATAGAAGAGCATGAATATACCGTTGAAGAGCTTAAACAAGAATTAGAAGCGACTAAGCAAAAAGCCCATGAAGCTTGGGATAAAGCGGTACGGACTCAAGCGGAAATGGAGAACTTAAAAAGAAGAACTCAAAAAGACGTAGAAGATGCCCATAAATTCGCGCTAACTAACTTTGGCAAAGCACTATTACCGGTATTTGATAGCGTTGTTTTAGGCTTACAAGCCGCAACAGGCGAAAGTGAAGAAGTTAAAAAATTCCGTGAAGGCAGTGAATTAACCATTAAACAATTTGAAGCATTATTTGCAAAATTTAACATATTAGCCGTTGATCCTATTGGGCAGCCGTTTAACGCTGAACAACATCAAGCCATGTTAATGCAAGAAGTAGAAGGCGCAGAACCCAATACTGTTATTAACGTCTTTCAAAAGGGTTACACCTTAAATGGTCGTTTACTGCGCCCGGCAATGGTTGTGGTAGCAAAAGCACCAGAAAATAATTCATAGGCTTGAACACAATAAAACAGTCCCCATATTGCAAACAACTTTTTACATAATTAAACAAATTCATTCTGGAGTATTCAATGGCTAAGATAATTGGCATAGATTTAGGAACAACCAACTCATGTGTGGCAGTATTAGAAAACGGCGTTGCAAAAGTAATTGAAAACAGTGAAGGCGCTCGTACAACCCCTTCTATCATTGCATTTAGTAGTGATGATGAAGTATTAGTAGGCCAATCAGCAAAACGCCAAGCGGTTACTAATCCTAAAAACACATTATTCGCTATTAAACGTTTGATCGGTCGTCGCTTTAAAGATGACGCAGTCCAAAAAGACATCAAAATGGTACCTTACAACATCGTTGAAGCTGAAAACGGTGATGCGTGGGTAGAAGTTCATGGTAAAAAAATGGCAGCACCTGAAATTTCAGCTCGTATCTTAATGAAATTGAAAAAAGATGCTGAAGCGTATTTAGGTGAAACCGTCACTGAAGCTGTTATTACAGTTCCAGCTTATTTTAACGATTCTCAACGTCAAGCCACTAAAGATGCCGGCCGTATTGCTGGCTTAGATGTTAAACGTATCATCAATGAACCAACCGCTTCTGCATTGGCTTTTGGTATGGATAAACCTAAAGGCGATACTAAAATCGCTGTTTATGACTTAGGTGGCGGTACTTTTGATATCTCTATCATTGAAATTGCTGAGATTGATGGCGAACATCAATTTGAAGTGCTATCAACAAACGGTGACACTTTCTTAGGCGGTGAAGATTTCGATTCAAGAATCATTGAATTCCTAGCGGCTGAATTTAAAAAAGACAGTGGTGTTGATGTTCACAATGATCCTTTAGCGTTACAACGTTTAAAAGAAGCGGCAGAAAAAGCTAAAATTGAATTATCTTCAAGTCAACAAACTGATGTTAACTTACCGTACATCACTGCTGATGCAACGGGCCCTAAGCATTTAAATGTTAAATTAACCCGTGCAAAACTAGAGTCTTTAGTTGAAGAACTCATTAACCGCACTAAAGGCCCTTGTGAAATGGCACTTAAAGATGCCGGTGTTAAAGCATCTGAAATTAATGATGTCATTTTGGTAGGCGGTCAAACTCGTATGCCAAAAGTACAAGAGATGGTTAAAGACATCTTCGGTCAAGAGCCACGAAAAGACGTAAACCCTGATGAAGCGGTTGCTTTAGGTGCTGCGATTCAAGCGGGCGTATTGGCAGGTGACGTTAAAGACGTATTGTTATTAGACGTTATTCCATTGTCTCTAGGTATCGAAACAATGGGCGGCATTTTAACCAAGTTAATCGAGAAAAATACGACTATCCCAACCAATGCATCACAAGTATTCTCTACTGCAGAAGATAATCAAACCGCAGTAACGATTCATGTATTGCAAGGTGAACGCGAAAAAGCGGCAGCGAATAAATCATTAGGTCGTTTTGACTTAGCAGATATTCCACCCGCTTCTCGCGGTGTGCCACAAATTGAAGTGTCTTTTGACATTGATGCAAACGGTATTTTAAATGTATCAGCTAAAGACAAAGCCACTGGTAAAAAGCAATCGATTGTGATTAAAGCCTCAAGTGGTTTATCTGATGAAGAAGTTGATCGTATGATTAAAGATGCAGAAGCACATGCGGATGAAGATCGTAAATTAACTGAATTAGTGCATGCGCGTAACCATGCAGAAGGCATGATTCACGCAACTGAAAAATCGCTTAAAGAATTTGCTGATCAAGTAGATGCAGAAGAAAAAGCCAGCATTGAAGGTGGTCTTGAAGCATTGAAAGAAGCGGTTAAAGGTGACGACAAAGACGACATCGAAGCTAAAACTAATGCATTAACTGAATTAGCTGGCAAACTTGCTGAACGTGCTTATGCACAGAAAGCCGGCGCTGAAGGCGGTGAAGCTCACCATGCTGAAGGCGCATCTTCAACTCATGCAGACGATAATGTGGTTGATGCTGAGTTTGAAGAAGTTAAGGGCGATAAAAAAAATGACTAATTTTGATGTTTGAGGCAATTAAAAAAAGTTAGCTCCAAAGAAGGGATCGAGATTATAACTCCTTTCGTATATTGATGACTAATAGATGAGAGTTGAGTTATGCTAGTGTGTAACTCAACTTTTTTATTTACGCTAGTGGCATTTTATGAATATCAAAACCCTTTATGAACAAGACTTTTATTCATGGGTACAACATCATGTTACTTTATTAAAGGAGTCACGATTCAACGAAATTGATGCCGCTAACCTTATAGAAGAGCTGGAAGGCATGGCAAAAAAAGATGAGCGCGAATTAATTAGTCGCCTTATTATTTTGATAGCACATTTGTTAAAATGGCAATATCAGCCTAATATGCAAGGCAATAGCTGGTCAAGCTCGATTATTGAACAACGCGTGCAAGTGGCATTTTTACTGGAAGACGTCCCTAGTTTAAGGAATAAAATTTCGGATGCCATGCTTAGAGCTTATCCGAAAGCTCGGGAAGTTGCTGTTAAAGAAACTGGACTATCCTGCTTTCCAAGATACTGCTCATACAGCGAAAACCAATTGTTAGATGACCATTTTTATCCCGATAAAAATGGTCATTGATCCATTTAAAAATGGTTATATACGTTTTCTGATAAAACGATGCAAAACATAAACACACATTTACTCCGCGCGCTCATTGTGCGCGGCTACTTACAACCCTCGCAGCAATGCTTAATCTCCTGAACACTCTTAGGAGCGGATTGAAACATGGCAACAAAAGAAGATTTTTACAAACTGCTCAACGTTGATAAAAACGCCAGCGATGCAGAGATCAAAAAAAGTTATCGTAGTTTGGCGATGAAATATCACCCCGATAGAAACGCTGACAATCCTGAAGCGGCTGAAGTCAAATTCAAACAAATTAAAGAAGCCTACGAAGTGCTTTCAGACCCCAAAAAGCGTTCTGCTTATGATCAATTTGGTCATGCAGGTATTGATCCTTCAATGGGCGGACGTCCTGGTGGTTTCAGTGGTGCAGAAGGTTTTAGTGACGTCTTCGGTGATGTATTTGGGGATATTTTCGGTGGCGGCAGACAACAACGCAGCTCGGCTCAACGCGGCTCTGATTTACGTTACAACCTGGATTTATCCTTAGAAGAAGCCGTTAGCGGTACGGAAACTAAAATTCGGGTACCTGTATTAGTTACTTGTAAGGTATGTACTGGCACAGGTGCAAAAAAAGGCACAGATCCTGTTATATGTACAACCTGTCACGGTCTCGGTCAGGTTCGTATGCAACAAGGTTTCTTCTCAGTACAGCAGACCTGTCCGACTTGTCGTGGCACAGGCATACAAATTAAGGACCCTTGTAACTCATGCCACGGTGATGGTCGTGTGCAAGAAACCAAAACACTTTCAGCGAAAATTCCTGCCGGTGTTGATACCGGTGACCGTATACGCTTAAGTGGTGAAGGCGAAGCGGGTGAGCGCGGCGGCCCATCTGGCGATCTTTACATTGAAGTTCGAGTAAAAGAACACGCTATTTTTACCCGCGATGGTGCTAATTTATATTGCGAAGTACCCATTAGTTTTACCACAGCCTGCTTAGGTGATGCGATACAAGTACCTACTTTAAATGGCGAAGTTAAACTAACCATTCCACCTGAAACTCAAACCGGTAAATCTTTTAGATTACGTGGCAAAGGTGTTAAACAAGTTAGAGGCGGTCCAATTGGTGATTTAATCTGTAAAGTAAAAATTGAAACCCCTGTCCAGCTCACTAAAGATCAAAAAGCCTTAATTGAAAAACTGGGTGAATCTTTATCGAGTGGCGGCAAACATCACAGCCCACAAGAACATACCTGGGTTGATGGCGTTAAAAACTTTTTTAATAACTTAACGAGTTAATTCATGATACGAATTGCTGTAGTCGGTGCCTCTGGACGCATGGGCTTATGCCTTATTAAAGCGGCTGTTCTTGCGGATAAAACCACATTAACGGTTGCTGTTTCTCGTCCAGGCAGCCCTGCTATCAATAAAGATGCCGGAGATTTAGCGGGCATGGGCAACTTAGGCGTGACTGTCGTTGATGATCTAAGTTCTGTACTTAATCAATTTGATGTGTTAATTGATTTTACCCGCCCAGACACTTCTATGGACATTATAGAAATTTGTCGCAAAGCAGGTAAGAAAATAGTCATTGGCACCACTGGCTATTCAGAAGACCAAAAAGCCACCATTGCTAAAGCGGCTAATGACGTAGCAATAGTCCTGGCACCCAATATGAGCGTAGGCGTTAACCTATCACTAAAACTACTTGAAATGGCCGCTAAAGTGATGGGTGATTATACCGATATTGAAATCATTGAAGCTCATCACAGACATAAAGTAGATGCTCCCTCTGGTACGGCTTTACGTATGGGTGAAGTGATCGCTGATACTTTAGATCGTAACTTAAAAGACTGTGCAATTTATGGTCGTGAAGGTAATACCGGCGAGAGAAATCGTAAAACCATTGGTTTTTCTACTATTAGAGCAGGGGATATTGTCGGTGATCATACGGTGATGTTTGCTGACGAAGGTGAACGTCTTGAAATTACCCACAAAGCCACTAGCCGTATGACTTTTGCTAATGGTGCTATCAGAGCGGCTGTTTGGTTAAAAGATAAACCTCATGGCTTTTTCGATATGCAAGATGTATTAGGACTTTCTTAACTCATATTATTCCAAACCCCTTATACAAAACTCGCTAAACATCAATAGTCTAGCGAGTTTTTTTGTATCAAAAACCTCATCGTATTATAGTCTCTCTTTGCATCCTTATATCTTAAAATAAGATGTTTACATGAAAATATATCATTAAATGTTCTAAAAAATCACTGTTATAGTGCACGCTAGATTTAGACACAAAAATATTTGCATCAGTCATTAAGTTTGAGTAGCAGGAGTAGAAAATGACTTTGGAAAACGGAAAAGCAAAAGAAACTCAAGTAA
>CAIQNQ010000231.1 GCA_903873165.1 uncultured Methylococcaceae bacterium
ACAACGAGACAGTACCATCTTGGGGATTTTCTTTAAGGTAAGATTTTGAAACTGATCCGATTTGCCCCGAAACGCTGTACAACACACTAATAGAGAACGATCACCGCCCACTTCGTCTGATAATTCTTGTAATTGCTGAGTCGATAAGTTTTGAGTGGTGACATAAATAAAATCATGCTCTGAGGAATAACCATGATTCCACCATTGCGTCTCAGAAGGCGCAGACGTAAACCCTTCTAATTTACATAAGGCTTCTGCCAACATGGTTGGATTATAGTTTTTATTGACGACCCAGTTACCCCAACGGTCTTGTTCTAATAAGGAGGGTGCCAAACTGTAATACCGAAAACCACCACCGCCTTGCCAGTTAACAGCTTTTGATATGCCACCTTGATCTTCACCGTCGATAACTTTTTTAAGGCGCGGGATGATGTGTGTGTGGCAATGTTCGCCCAACTCAATCATAATCCAACGCCTACCCATTTTGTGTGCAACTGCGCCGGTAGTGCCAGAGCCTGCGAAAGAATCTAGAACTAGATCGCCGGGGTTGGTGGCTATTTCTAAAACACGTTTAAGAAGACGCTCAGGTTTTGGTGTGCTAAAAGGGTCTCCCTCATCTAATTTATTTTGTTCTTTTTTAGCATCTTGTGTATTTCCAACATCTTGATGAAACCATATAGATATTGGTACTTGCCCCTGAGGAACTATATTACTTTCAAATTTTTTATATCTTGGCACTAAGTTTTTTCCATCTTTACCCCAGTAAACCAAGCCGTTAGCAACATTTTCCAAATGTCGTTCTTTAGAAAATCGCCAGACGGCTGTTTCTTTAGGTAAAATTTCAACTTTCGTATTGGGCTGATCTATTGCGTAATATAAGTTCGGTCGCTCATTACGATTCTTATTGCAAGTATAATCAACAGACTTCCAGACACCTCGTACATCATTATCTAAATTTTTAGAACTAACGATTTTGTCTTCATCAACCAATTTGTTTATTTTAAATTCGGGTTTATTTTTTGAATATACTAAAATATGATCATGCTGACTGCTGATGTATTTAGCGTCATTTTGTGGTGAAAATTTCTTTTGCCAAATTATATTTGCAACAAAATTCCCCCGCCCAAAAATCTCATCACACAACACTTTCAAATAATGAGCTTCATTATCATCAATAGTAATCCACAAAGAACCATCATCCGACAATAATGAACGGATAATCTCCAAACGGTCACGCATCAACGACAGCCAGATTGAATGCTCCAAACCATCATCATAATGAGTAAAAGCACTGCCGGTATTATAAGGCGGATCAATAAACACACACTTTACTTTACCCGCATACGCTTGTTCCAAAGCTTTTAACGCCAGCAGATTATCACCAAAAATCAACTTATTATCGAATTGGTCACACTCATTAACCCGCTGTTTTGCATGATACGACAAGCTGGGGTCTTCTAATAAGATGCGCGGTTCCAGCTTAGGGCGTTTATCCTTGCCTATCCAAGTCAGTTCCAGTTTGGTTTTACTCATTAAAAAAACTCCGTAAAGCGTACCGTATCACCATTATGAACGCAAAATTTCTTAGGTGAAGAAGGAGAGTTCGCATCGTTTGGCCTAAAGTGACCTTTCGTTTTTACACCACGTCGCCTACCATCTTTTGAGTCAGTATGAAACACAACGTAACGTTCGCGAAAAATAGTAATGGGCTGTGCACACAATCGCTCAGATAAAGAAATAACATAATCCATGAAACATTTAGTACTGATAAATTGACTTTCATAACCACCGGGAGTATCTGACTTTAATTCAACATAACAAATATGATAACCTTGTTCTGACATTTTTATGAAAACCACATCACAAGCTCTATTTTGATCATATTCGCCATCATCCGCAAATAGTGGAGACATACAGACGCTATTGTTTCGCTTCCTGCCTTCATCAGTAGCAAGCACTAATATGTTAGGTCCCAATTCTGAGATAGTTAGTTTTTTTAATTTCGCTTTTATATCTTTTTCTTCAACAATAACATGAGAAACCTGAGAGCCGTCTGCTTGAACACAACTAAGTAATTTTTTTATAGCCTCTAACCCATTAGTTAAGGCCATAATATATCTTCTCTTGGATTGCATTCATGTCATCTATGGTTTCATCAAAACTAATCGCTTCAATCCCAAGTGTTGAACTAATTTCGGCTTTGACTAGCGTCCTGGTTTTTATTTTCCTTTTGCCTCCTGGACGCAAGATATTCTCTTCTTTTGCCATATAAACGGCTACACAACTCGCGTTCAATTTATCTTCTAAAGAATAGTCCTGAAGGGTATTAAGAATATCTGCTATTTTAGGTGAATCTTGATTCAGCATGATCAAGGTATTGAATTCTTTTACAATATAGTCACTGTGCGTAGTTATAAAAACTTTTACACCCTCATTAATTAAGGCGGCAATAAATCTCGCCAGTCTACGTTGATTAGCTGGATGTAAATTAAGTTCGGGTTCATCTAGCATTAACATATCGCCTTTTTTTGCAAAAAACTTTAGCCAATACCAGATAATTAAAAGTGAACGAACTGAACTTGATGCCTCAGCTAACCCAAGTCTTAACTTTGAGCCTTTAGGTTTAAAGTGGGTAATGCCTTCATTGTTTGTAACGTAAGTTCCACCGACTATCTGCTCAAATCGTTCTAGCAAGGTAGGTGCACTTTTCAAAAGATCTCCTTCTTCTGCATTGGTATTAGGTAACTGATTTATAAAATCAACATTATGCTTTACCGCTAATGAGTAATCTCTTTTGCCATAGACTGTTTCAAAAAGTTGATGAGGAGTAAGGCTATCCGCTCCTTGCATATGAACTTGGCTAAGTAGATCGACTAAGTTTGTTGTTGCTAAATTTAATTGCTTTCTAAAAATTGTTGCCCCTGTTCTTTCTGTACTGGCAATAAACACATTTGGAATACTCTCGTTAAATATTAACTCTAATATTTTTTCCTCAATGAAATTACCTAGCCCATGAAGTGTTACGTCCTCTGAATCGGGTGCAGCAAATTCAATAATGCTTGAGTTTTCTGGTTTAATAATTGTGATAAGCAATTTACCTTTATTACTACGGAGTTCATTTTTGTACTCTTGCTCATGCCATTTCTCACCTAAAGTCATATCCACATTAAGTTTAAATTTATTGAATAACGTACTGTTGGAGGCCAGCATTTCCGGAAACTGGTTTTCAAACTTATTGATTGCTTGTGTACTTATATCACCCCAAGGTTCAATGACTACTGTTCTTAAATCAATTTTAGCTGTGCCATTTTTTTGTAACTCTCTCAGCACGGTTTTCAAATTTATGTCCACAAAATGCTTCCATGTTTTTAAGAGGCAATACACTAAATAGGTTACGTAGGTCTTTCCGGTGTTATTTTCTCCACAAATTATCGTCAGTTGCGCTATATCTATTTCACCAAACTCTATCGCGCCCAAACTTTCAAAGCTAATTTTAAACATATACAAACCTTCCTCTAATTCACCGCGTGACTATTTTTGTGATTATGATAACTGTGCAATACGCCAAATGGATGTGGCTAATTTAGCTAATATTTTCTGACGAGCCGCTATTCGCTCAGGTGTCCAATCCGCATTATCTTCTGCTATTGCTCTAGTCAACTCAAACTGACTTTCTGCGAGTACCGGTTTTTTAATATCGAAGCTGTCATTGCCAAGGTTCTTATTCGATTTTTTTGCAAGCAACGTCATATTACCCAATCTATAAACCATCGCATCGATTTCTTCATCAGTAAAAGCGTCCCAACCCGACTCAGGATTTTGGGGTAGCACATGCTCAATATTGAAGCTGTCACTTTCAAAATCATAATCATTGCCGCTGGCTTGCTTTTCCAAGGCGCAAAAAATATAGCGCACAATACGCAAATTGCGCGAGTTTGTCGTACGAATTATTTTTTCGGCAAAAGCGACTTTAAAGGTATCATCATTTGGATAAACGGCTTTTAAGCCGTCGAGTGCCGCGTTAACGGTCAGAATTTCACCGTTAGCTATTTTTTGGGCAACCGCATAATAAACCCGCTCTTGCTCATTCGTCGGTTGACTACCAATGACGTTATAGCGAAATGAAATAATGAGACAACTTCTTAGCAAACTAGCAAAGTCAACGTTTGATAATTGCCTATAAGCTGCAAAAAGCAATGGGAAAGGCTGTCTGACACTAAACATGCGCAAGTTTTGTGCATAACCTTTTAAATCCGGATGCCAATGAGACACTTCTGGATTTGTAAGTGCCAAATAAGTATCCATATCTTCTTCCATATCGCGCAGCAATTGAAATACTCCCTCACGATGTGTGACTTTAGCGCGAATGGTTTTAAACAACTCAGACTGCCGGACAAAAGTTCGCCGACTAATCCAGTGAATACGCAGAAAATCTGGAAAACTCTCACTACCCAGTCGAGTTACCATAGCCTCCCAACGGTCTTCCAATACTTTCATTTCATGCGCATGCTCATTATCACGATGCAACACTGAAAACAGATAGTTTTTCAGTAGATCAGTCGATGACAGACGCACACCACGGGCATTTAAAGTTTCAAATACTTTATAGGCATTTAACTCATCGGTAACGCTGATAACCGTAAAAAAGAGCCGATCACTCATGGTTTCCACCAAGGTAGCCAAGGCAATACCTTCATCACCACCTGATTTTTTTGCGTAATCACGCACGCGCTTCTCAAACCATTCAAAAGCTTTACGTAAACTATGCTCCGAAGCTCTAAAGCCCCGCTGTGGTAAACGACCTAGTTGTACTAGATATGTTTGATAATAATGGTCATTATTACGGTTAAGCGTCAGCTTTGTCCGTGAAACGAGCGTGACAGGATCAAGATAACCAATATAGGTCTGGCGAATTTGAGCCAATCTCTGTTGGTTATGTTCTGGTTGATTATTGTCTGCAATTAAACGCTGAAGATTTTTTAGGGCCGCTAACACAATTAACGTTAAGGTAGTCAGCCGTTGTTGACCGTCGATGACATCGAAACTTTTTTCATCTTGAGATTGCAACACCAGATAACCCATATAATGAGCTAGCTCTCCGTCTTCTTGAATAGTGCCAAGAATATCTGCCCACAGATCTTCCCACTCATCATCTGTCCAACTGTAATCTCTTTGAAAACGTGGAATACGATAAGTCAGTCCATTTCCAATTAATTTGCGATAGGTATTGTTTTCAGTTTTAAAATTTGTTGCTGACATTGTGCTATTTGATCCTTTATAAGAGGATTGGTTGTATTATTGATAAGCTCCAGTCGATAGTGAACAAATCCAACTATTTACAGCTTTGATAATATCATTTTTAGCGCTAATTAGCGCGTCCTCAAGTTAAGTGCTGACCATTATGAACTTATCGAGAATTTCAAATGAAATTATAATTTTGGAGCATTCGGATTATATAAGTGACGACGATTATCCAAAGACTAACAATGACAGCTCTATTTTTCACCAAGTCTTTGGAACAAACACCGCTGGGTTAGCTAAATCTAAATGTCCACCATTTTGGGCAATGACATACAGACCTTTTTTAATCGCATAAGCGGCAACATTATCGGGTATCACCATGCCAGCGACAGCGCCTAAAATACGATGGGCTTTATAACGGGGAATCATGCGTTTAATTTTAGCTAAGCGCTCAAGATGTTCATTAATATCATCAATACTTAAATTACTTTTGCATTCAATCGCTACCGTATCTAAATCATTTACTACGAGTAAATCAATCTCTAAAGCTTCACCGTCACGCTTAACAGAAATATTTTGCTGAACCTCATGTACATCAATTCCGCATTGCTGAAATAATCTAACAGCCGCAGGTCGAACGGCTTCTTCCACAAACTCACCTAAGCGATTACCTAAGCGCCCAACACTAGTCGTTACAGCTTTAACTTCTTTTGAAGTCGCTTTAGCTTCTCTGACCATCTCCTGGATTTGTTTGTCTGTTGCTTGTATTTGTCGATCAGTTTCCTTGATCTTTAGATCCGTTTCTTTTTGGCTGATAAATAGTTCTTTCATCAGAACTAAAATATCATCATACGTAGATTGTGCAGTGCTCATATTGATAACCTATTTTGGGTGGCTTATCGGTCACTGCCGACATTTATTCAACTAAATTTAAATTTATTCAAATTGTACTAGTAGCAAATATATTTAACTTACTATTTTATACAGTTTGATTTAACAAATATAAATTTGTTGTTGGTTAAGAATTTATTTGGTTGTCTCTTTCGATCTATGGTAATTTGACACAGAATAAATATCCCTTACGAACTTATCGAGAATTTCAAATGAAAACAATAACCTTGAAAGTAGATGATAGTGTCAACGACAAATTTCTTTGGCTATTAAAACATTTTTCAGCAAATGAAATTAAAATTTTAGAGCATTCCGATTATATAAGTGACGACGATTACTTAAATTCAATAAATGGCATGGTTCAAAGTATTAATGAAGCCAGAAATGAACCCATTGCCAATGGGGTAACCCTAGATAAATTGGATTGGTAGTGTATACAATTGTATTCATGACTCAAGCTCAAAAAGATGCAAAAAAAATACAAGCGAGTGGACTTAAGGATAAAACGCTAAAGCTAATAAAGCTTATCAGCGAAGACCCTTTGCAATACCCACCTGAATTTGAATATTTAAAAGGTGATATGAAAGGTCTGATTAGTAGACGAATCAATAAACAACACCGTCTCGTATACGAAGTTTTAGAGCCAGAGAGCCTCATTAAAGTGTATCGGATGTGGACTCATTATGAATAATTTAATCGGTCACTGCTGAAATTGATCGAATTAACTCGAACTGAGTTTATTGTGTGATTCGAAAAAAAAGAACTATCCAATAACGATTATCCAAAGACTAACAGTGACAGCTCTATTTTTCACCAAGTCTTTGGAACAAATACCGCTGGGTTAGCTAAATCTAAATGCCCACCATTTTGGGCAATAACATACAGACCTTTTTTAATCGCATAAGCGGCAACATTATCGGGTATCACCATGCCAGCAACAGCGCCTAAAATACGATGAGCTTTATAACGGGGAATCATGCGTTTAATTTTAGCTAAGCGCTCAAGATGTTCATTAATATCATCAATACTTAAATTGCTTTTGCACTCAATTGCTACCGTATCTAAATCATTAACCACGAGCAAATCAATTTCTAAAGCTTCACCGTCACGTTTAACTGAAATGTTTTGCTGTACTTCATGTACATTAATACCGCATTGCTGAAATAATCTAACAACCGCAGGTCGAACGGCTTCTTCTACAAACTCACCTAAGCGATTACCTAAGCGCCCAACACTGGTCGTCACGGCTTTAACCTCTTTTGAAGTCGCTTTAGCTTCTCTGACCATCTCCTGGATTTGTTTGTCTGTTTCTTTAAACTTTAGATCCGTTTCTTTTTGGCTGATAAATAGCTCTTTCATCAGAACTAAAATATCATCATACGTAGATTGTGCAGTGCTCATATTGATACCTATTGCGAGTGACTTAATCGGTCACTGCCGATATGATCGAACCATTTGTGCGTATGCTTTAAACACAAGATGTTTAAAATGGTATTGTTAGAGTATCCATTACAAAGCTCAAGATTACAATGTTTTTGATCAACCATACGAATGCCTAATCAATAGATTTAATCTACAGCCCAACCTGCATTGTAAAAAGTTACTCAATGGACAATCAAGGTTTAAGCAATCAATTTAAAATCCGCCACAGACAATGCTGTCGGATGACTATCGACACCAATCACAGCAATTTCCACTCCGCTGCTATGACTGCCAGTTGCGTCAGCATCATAATATAAACCACCGTTCTTGGCGTTATAGTATAAGTAATTCATACCACCAGTAGAACTGGGGGTATTACTGAAATTGGCTATTGTTACAACCGTAGCTCCAGCAAAGGCCGTAAAAATAGCTTTTGACAATTCGATCTGGCTACTACCTTCCACCAAATTGCTGATCGTCAGCGGACTGTCGGCCAGACTTAATTGCCCGTTGACTGCATGATAGTTTATAGCAGCTGTTTTGGGTTGCGGTGCGTTAACAACTACCAACACCCCACCCATTCCATCGGCCTGAATAGTAAATGTATTATCTTTATAGCTTCCACTTAAACCCAATGTACTTAAAACATTTCCGGCATTAGTGAGTAATAACTGATTAGCGGCATTAATAACGACGGATGTACCAACCTTATGATAAAAATCAAGTATAGCCCCCCCATTCAATACAAGACCTGACACAATGGCATTGTCATTTTCGATGACCAATTTACCACCATATTTGACAGTGGTATTAATCGCTTTTCCGTAATCAAAAACCGTACCGCTATTGACTACCGTGCCACTGGAGACACCTCCTGATGCAATATATTCCGAACCACCATTGACCAACGTTCCAATGGCAGTTCCACCTGAGAAAATTTCTTCGAAACCTCCTCTGTTGATCACTGTGCTATTGGCAATGCCTCCAGATTCAATAAATTCGGTGCCTCCATTAAGTACCACTCCTTTGGCAATGCCATAAATATCTTCCATGCCACCACTATTGACCACTGCACCGCTAGCCGTGCCACCAGATAAAATATCTTCATAGCCGCCGTTATTAACAACCGTACCCAGAGCGATGCCGCCCGATTTAATCAGTTCCGTGCCACCATTCAGTATCGCGTTGTTGACTGAACCAGAAACATCTTCCCTACCTCCGCTATTCACCACTGTACCGTTAGCTATACCCCCAGATAAAATATCTTCATAGCCGCCTTTGTTAATCTGTGCGCCAGTGACCATGCCGCCATTTGAAGTAAATTCATTGCCACCGCTATTAACCACCGTGTTATTAGCAAGACCTCCAGACTCTATCCATACCATACCACCATTGAGTATCGCATTTTTATTGATACCATAAACATATTCTAAGCCTCCGACATTAACCAGAGTACCTTTAGCAGTACCGCCAAACAAAACATTTTCTGTGCCTCCGCTATTGACCACAGTACCGTTAGCAGTACCACCAGACAAAACATTTTCTGAGCCACCACTTAAGCACACAAAGCCTTGGGTGGATGCACCTGACTCTACTCTTAGTCCTCTAACAATCGCACCCATTTGGAGGGTAACACTATTAATAATGCTTGTTTTATTAGCATCATATTTACCACTTAATAAGTCCAGCCCCTCAATTGACCCACCACTGGCAACACTACCGCCACTGATAAACCCACCCTGCGAGATAACGATATATCCTCCAGTTTTGATAACTGTGCCGCTGGCAGTGCCACCAGACATAATGTATTCGAAGCCGCCACTATTGACCACAGTACCCTTGGCTATACCGCCTTTTGAGATATATTCATTGCCCCCATTGACCACTGCACCACTGACTACGCCACCAGAAAAAATGGTTTGATTACCTTTAATTACCGAACTGTTGTCTATACCGCCATTTGAGATAATTTCACTACCACCAGCGTTAATCACCGATCGACTGGCAATGCCTCCAGACATGACAGTTTCGTAACCTCCGCTGTTAACCGCCGTAGCACTAGCTATGCCGCCAGAAAGAATACTTTGATCGCCCCAGTTATTAATCTTTACATTAATGGCTATGCCACCATTTGAGATAATTTCACTGCCATATTTATTGAGTACCGTGCCACTGGCAATGCCACCTCTAGATATATACTCATGGCTATAACTAATGACTACCGTGCCACTAGCTATACCGCCATTTAAGATGAATGCATTACTATAACTTTTGAGCACTGTGCCAATAGCAAGTCCTCCGTTATCTATATGACCACCACTATTAATTACCGTGCCACTAGCAAGACCTCCAGAATCAATTCGTTCCCATTCTCCGCTTAGACACACAAAACCTTGTGTGGATGCACCGGATTCAACTGTTAAATTTTTAACAATAGCTCCATTTTGGAGGGTGACACTATCTATAATATTAATACCTTTTTGAGTAGCATCATAATGCCCGCTGAACAAAACCAGTCCATCAACTGTCCCGCCACTGGCAACACTACCACCACTAACAAGTCCTCCAGATTCGACTCTTTCATATCCGCCACTATTAACCACAGTCCCCTTGGCAAGCCCCCCCAGAAAAACAACTTCTTTAGCTCCGCTATTGATCACTGCAGCACTGGCAACACCTCCCGAATTAATCCGTTCCTCGCAGCCACTATTGACGATAGTTCCATTAGCGAGACCTTGAATTTGTTCCACACCACTGTTTAATACAGTACCTTTAGTGATACCTCCAAAATTAACCCATTGCAAGACACTGTTAAACAAAGTGCCACTAGCAAGACCACCTGATGCTATGTTTTGACTACCACCGCTATTAATCACAGTATTTACAGCAGTGCCATCAACACTCACTTGACCACCACTATAAACAACGGTACCACTGGCAACACCACCTAATGCTATGTTTTGACTACCTCCGCTATTAACTACAGTACCACTAGCAAGTCCACCAGAATCAATCCATTCCCAACTTCCGTTTGAGCAAACAAAGCCCAGGGTGGACGTGCCTGACTCCACACTTAAATCTCTGACAATTGCGCCAGTTTGGATAGTAACACTATCAATAATACATTTTTGATTAGCAACATAATGCCCGCTGGACATAACCAGCCCTTCAATTGTCCCGCCACTGGCAACGCTACCGCCACTAATTTCACCACCGGAGATGATCTCATACCCGCCACTTTTGACTACCGTGCCGTAAACATAACCGCCAGAAATAATCTCATAACCGCCGCTGTTAACCACTGTGCCACTCGCAGAACCTGCAAAAAAATCCCCAGTAAGAATAGTTTGCCGACCTCCATTATTGACGATTGTTCCACGCGCAATGCCTACAGAGACCTCTTCAAATCCGCCATTATTAATCACTGTGCCATCGGCAAAACCTCCACCATCTATAGCGGGTGAAGCGGAAAGAATTTCATAGCCGCCACTATTAATAATTGTGCCGCTGGCAATGCCTGCAGATAAAATAATTTCCTTTCCACCACTATTGATAACTGCACCGCTAGCAAGCCCCCCATCCCAAATTACTTCACTGCCACCGCTATTCACTATCGCACCACTGGCAACACCCCCGTCAAAAATGTCTTCACTGCCGCCACTATTGATCACAGTTCTTATAGCGATGCCACCACGATTGACAAAGTCTTCGCCACCAGCATTAATTATCGAGCCACTGGCTATACCACCACGATCAATTTCTTCTATACCATCACTGCTGACTATCGTAGCGCTAGCAAACCCACCGGAATCAATCGTTTCCGTGTTTCCATGCGTTGATTCAACAAATTTTAAAGTTGAAACCCCTGATCCAACTATCCAATTGACGATGGCACCCTTTTGAAGGGTAATACCATATATTGCAGTTGGATTGGTATCATAATGCCCACTTGGTAAAAATAATCCATCAACTATACCGCCACTAGCCACATTGACACTAGTTACGATACCGCCATAAGAAATAACTATTTCACCGCCACTGTTGATAATAGCGTCCTTAACTAGGCCTCCACCGTAGACAACCTCTTGACCGCCACTATTAACTATCGTGCCGCTAGCAATGCCGCCTGCATCAACCACTTGATCTCTGTAATTGACTACTGTACCGAGTGCAAGACCTCCAGCTGAGATAACTTCTTCACCTCCACTGATCACCGTACCACTAGCAATACCACTCGCATAGATAACATCATAAGCTCCTGAATTAATAATCGAGCCACTAGCGATACCTCCGCCAAAGATATATTCTGCCCCCTTGACAGTGGCGCTGAGCATCAAACCGCCACTGTCAATATTATAGGTATCACCAGCATTGACGGTTGATCCTTTACTGGTCGTGGATATATGATAAATGGTCATGCAGCGTTTTCCTCATGGGCGATATTTCAGATTGGTTTAAAATACTAACTATTTAGCTTTTAAAAATTCTTAAGATGTAATTAATATCTGTGGAGTTATTTATCATATTTCAGTAATTGCCGCAACAAACTTTAAAATATAAATTCAATCGGTATATTTCTTTATGCAACTTAAAATTAAACTACTCTTTCTTAACAAACACTTATAACCCGAACAGTAACTGCTGGATATGTATAATAGGCTACCATTCGCTTATAAATTCGTACTGCCTAATGATTCATGACGGGTCACAGCACTTTTGACACGCCTAAATTATCCCGCGACACGTGTCAAACTTCTTGCCACACGCCTAAAATACATTTTGACACGCCGTATAATAATTATTACACGCCTAACAATATTCACACGGCGCCGCATAATCATTATCAGACATGCTGCAATTATTTTGCGGCGTGTGGCAACTATTTCAACACGCCGTAAAATCACTGCACGGCGTGTCGCAGCTAAGTCCACACGCCATATAATGTATTTATGACGTGTCGCAAACAAGTCAAGGCGAATTATTTTTATTACTAGCAATCAAATAACGTGTTAGAGTGGTGTCGCTGTTAACTATTAACACATTTGCTTAGCTGGATGCATCCGTAATGCCTAAGAAACATGGGCGCCATTTTGCAGTGGTTTAGCGCTGCGTATTTCTCCATAACACGATCCATTTCTTAGGAAAATTACTAATGAGTACGACTTACTATATGCCGGCTAATGATAGCGGCAAGGCTGACTTTTTAGACCATTTAGCCATTAATCTACCTCGCTATAAAACCCAACTCGGCATCAGTGATGATGCCGTAGCCAGTGTGATTGCGGATTCAATGAGTTTTAGATACACATTAAACTCTATGAATACCATGCAAGCTAATGGGCAAGCTTGGACGGGGTTTAAAAATTTATTACGTGATGGTGTGCTTGGGTTTACCTCAACGGCATGGCCGGTTACGCCAGTATTATCGACCCCGACACCCGTAGCCGTTTTGCCAGGCATCATTCCCCGCTTAACCAATCT
>CAIQNQ010000232.1 GCA_903873165.1 uncultured Methylococcaceae bacterium
CACACCCTGCTTAACCGTTAAAAACTCCTTTGAATATCCGGCAGCTCTTAACCCTGATATATCAGCCTGAGTATAACTTTGATAAGCGCCTTTTAAATGCTCAGGAAAAGGAATATATTCTATTGAGCCTTCTTTATGCCAAGCTATGACCGCTTCGGCTATAGCATTAAAGGGTTCGGCTGTTCCTGTGCCTACATTAAAGATTCCACGCTGCTCTGGATGATCAAAAAACCATAAATTGACATCCACTACATCCCCTACATAAACAAAGTCACGCCTTTGCTCGCCATTCGCCATACCATCACATCCTTCAAATAGGCGTGCAACCTTATTTTCTTTAACTTGATTGTTAAAGTGATAAGCTGTACTACTCATCGAACCCTTATGCTGTTCTCTTGGCCCGTAGACATTAAAGTATCTGAATCCAACGATAGGACTTGTTGTTGTAGGCAATAAACGCCTCACATATTGATCAAACTGAAATTTAGAATACGCATACATATTAATTGGCTGTTCACAGCTTCTATCCACACTAAAGCCATGATCACCATTGCCATACACCGAAGCTGATGAGGCATAAATAAATGCAATATTCCTTTCTATACAACAGTGTAATATCCGCTTTGAATAATCGTAATTATTCTTCATGACAAATTCACCATCCCACTCCGTGGTGGCTGAGCAAGCTCCTTGATGAAATATCGCTCTCACGCCATCTAAAAATCCTGGTTCATCAATTTTCTGGATAAACTCGTTTTTATCCATATAATCAGCGATATCTAAATCTGCAATATTGAGCATCTTTCGTCCATTTACTAAGTGATCGACCAACAATATATTGTTCTCACCTCGCTCGTTTAATGCTTTAATCAAATTACTACCAATAAATCCAGCACCGCCTGTCACAATAATCATAACGCTCCCTTTGCTTTCTCAATCATAGAAGTGGTTGATTGACCTTCAACAAACTGCAATATCTTAACTTCTCCACCGGCATTAATCACTGCTTCACCACCAACCACCTGATCAGCCGTGTAATCGCCACCTTTTACCAGCACATCTGGTAATAATTTTGTATAGATACGCTCAGGCGTTTCTTCTTCAAAAGGCACCACCCAATCCACACAAGCCAATGCTGATAACACCGTCATACGCTCTGCCAGCTTATTAATCGGCCTTGAATTACCCTTAAGAATTTTTACCGAAGCATCAGAATTAACCGCCACACATAAACGATCACCCAAGGCTCTTGCTTGCTCTAAGTAAGCCACATGTCCTGCATGTAACAAATCAAAGCAACCGTTAGTCATAATAATTTTTTCATTTTGAGATTTTGCTTTCGCGAACAGCCCTACTAAATCATCTTCATTCACCACACCATACACAGTGTCTCGCGTATTATGCATAGCCTGCGCTAACTCATGAGGTGATACCGTTGAAGTACCTAATTTCCCGACCACAATTCCGCCTGATAAATTAGCTAAATACATGGATTCTTTTAATGGCATATCCAGTGACACACCCAAAGCCATAACCGCGATGACCGTATCTCCTGCGCCTGTGACATCAAAAACATCTTTTGCTTGCGCAGGCAGTGAATACACTTGATCACGCTGAATTAAAGTCATGCCTGCTTCGCCGCGCGTCAACAATAAAGTATCAATTTTATGTTCATTCAATAAAGCCTGGCCTTTAGTGATCAACTGTTCTTCAGTTTCACTCGCACCGACTACGGCTTTTAATTCAGACAAATTAGGGGTAATAAGATCGGCTTGCGAGTAACTTTCGTAATCCAAACGCTTAGGATCAACCAAAACCTTAGCCCCAAACTGTTTAGCCAAACTAATATAGCTAGATACCTCTACTAAAGTGCCTTTGCCATAATCAGAAAAAACCACCACATTATGTTGGGACAGATGTTTTTCTAAAGCCGCTTTTATGGCTGTGCGATCAAATTGAATAGGCGTTTCTTCAAAATCTATGCGAATCAACTGTTGATGCTGAGCCATGACCCGTAATTTACAGATACTGCGGACAGCAGGTTCAACAATAAATTCACAATCCACACCTTCTGCTTCTAACAAAGTCTTAAGTACTTTACCATCCTCGTCATCACCCACCACCCCGATTAAGGTAACTTTGCCACCTAGCTTAGCGATATTTAATGCCACATTCCCTGCGCCACCAATACGATCTTCAATGGTTTTTACCTTAACCACAGGCACCGGAGCCTCAGGTGAAATACGCGTAGCTTGACCTGACCAATAA
>CAIQNQ010000233.1 GCA_903873165.1 uncultured Methylococcaceae bacterium
CGCGACCACCGGCGTGACAGGCCGGTATTCTAACCAACTGAACTACCACTCCAAAGTCTGGTGGGTGCTGAGGGGTTCGAACCCCCGACCCTCGCCTTGTAAGGGCGATGCTCTCCCAGCTGAGCTAAGCACCCGACTAAACCACTATTTTAAACAATTTGTTATCAAAAGTAAACTAGAATAGTGATTTTTTATTTTTTGTTAAGCTTTATATGCTGCTCAACAAAGAAAAACTATTGTACAGCATCCTTTAAAGATTTGCCAGCTTTAAATGAAGGAATTTTTGCAGCTTTAATGGTAATTTCATCTCCTGTTTGAGGATTACGACCTTTACGCTCTGCTCTTTCTTTAACTAAGAAAGTTCCAAAACCAACTAAAGCTACTGAATCACCTTTACTTAAAGCACCTGTTACCGCACTCAAAAAACCGTCTAAAGCACGCACTGATTCAGCTTTTGTTAAACCAGCAGATTCTGCTATTGTATCAATAAGTTCCGATTTATTCATTACTCCTCCTAAAGAAGTTATAGTTATGTTTATTATGAAAACGCTTATGTCTATTCTTAGCCACGATTGCACGCACCAAAATAAACAGTTACATTTATATCAACTGCAACAATATACTGTCAAGCTTTATAAGCTTCGACAACTTATTAAGCCTAACAGTATATAGTATTAATGGAACGAAACTAATGAGCCAATTGACCAGACTGTAATACCTTAATAGAATCTGCTTCTATTTTAGTCAATTCTTCCTCAATCTTATTGGCGACAGGTACTGGAGTATGCTGCAATGCCACCTCCAAAACCTCATCAATCCAACGCACTGGTATTATTTCCAAATGCTGTTTAATGTTTTCAGGTATTTCGACTAAATCCTTTTCGTTATCTATCGGTATCAAAACAGTTGAAATACCGCCACGATGGGCAGCCAACAACTTTTCTTTTAAACCACCAATCGGTAAAACCTCCCCTCTTAAAGTGATTTCCCCTGTCATGGCCACATTAGCTCGAACGGGAATCTTAGTTAGAGCAGAAATAATAGCAGTACACATGCCAATACCAGCACTAGGGCCATCTTTTGGTGTTGCACCCTCTGGAACGTGAATATGGATATCATTATTCTGGAAGACATCATTTTCTATGCCTAAGATTTGAGAACGACTTCTAACCACGGTCATTGCTGCTTCTATGGACTCTTTCATCACATCCCCCAACTTTCCTGTTGCAGAATGCTTACCTTTACCAGGTATTACCGCCGTCTCAATTGTTAATAACTCGCCACCCACTTCAGTCCAAGCCAAACCAGTCACACAACCAACCTGATCATGCTCTTCAGCTAAACCATATTTAAAGCGTTTTACCCCTAAATAAGTATTAAGATTTTCAGCTGTAATCACGACTTTATCAGTATCTGACTTTAACAAAAGACTCTTAACCACTTTACGACATACCTTTGAAATATCACGCTCAAGGTTCCGTACTCCAGCCTCACGAGAATAAAAACGAATCATATCCCGCACTGCTAGCTCAGTTATTTCAACCTCATTATCAAGCAAACCATTATTTTTAATTTGCTTAGGAATTAAATAACGCAAAGCTATATTAATCTTTTCATCTTCTGTATAGCCAGCAAGACGAATAACTTCCATTCTATCCAGCAAGGCGGGTGGAATATTCATGCTATTAGCAGTCGCCACAAACATGACATCCGATAGATCAAAATCAACTTCAAGATAGTGATCAGAAAACTTACTATTTTGTTCTGGATCAAGCACTTCTAATAATGCAGAAGCGGGATCACCACGAAAATCAGTGGCCATTTTGTCAATTTCATCCAACAAGAACATTGGATTACGGGTCTTAACTTTTGAGAGATTCTGCAAAATCTTACCAGGCATAGAACCAATATAAGTCCGTCTATGCCCACGGATTTCAGCTTCATCTCTCACACCACCCAAAGCCATACGCACATAGGTACGATTAGTGGCACGCGCAATAGATTCGCCTAATGAGGTTTTACCTACGCCTGGAGGCCCTACCAAACATAAAATAGGTCCCTTAAGTTGCTTAACTCGTTGTTGCACTGCTAGGTATTCAAGAATACGTTCTTTGACTTTTTCTAAACCGTAATGCTCAGCTTCCAATACTTGCTCGGCAATTTTAAGATCATGTCTCACCTTGGTTTTTTTCTTCCAAGGCACATTAATCATCCAATCAATGTAATTACGTACGACAGTGGCTTCAGCAGACATCGGCGGCATCATTTTAAGCTTGTTCAGCTCGGTTTCCGCTTTAGTCTTTGCTTCTTTTGACATCCCCGCGTTAATAATTTTCTTTGCTAACTCAGCCATCTCATTAGGTGCTTCATCCATGTCACCTAATTCTTTATGAATTGCTTTAATTTGCTCGTTTAAATAATACTCCCTTTGGTTTTTCTCCATCTGCTGCTTTACACGCACCCGAATCTTTTTCTCCATCTCAAGCAGATCAACTTCACCCTCCATCATGGTCATCAAATCTTCTAAGCGCAGTTCAATATCGGCTGTTTCAAGTATGATTTGCTTATCACTGACTTTCAAAGCCATGTGCGCAGCCATGGTGTCGGCGAGCCGACTAGGATCATCTATACCTGATAAGGCATTTAAAACTTCTCCTGGAATTTTACTATTTAGCTTAACGTATTGATCAAATGAATTTAAAGCTGTTCGTTGTAAGACATCCTGTTCTTTCACGTTTAAATTAAACACATCATGAATTTTCTCAACTACCGCTGAGAAAAAAGCACCCGTTTCTTCATAGCTAATGATCTTACTTCGCTCACTACCTTCAACGAGTACTTTAACCGTACCATCAGGCAGCTTTAACAACTGTAAAATATTTGCTAAGGTTCCCACTTCATAAAGGTCTTTGAAGTCTGGCTCATCTACTTCTGCTTCCTTTTGGGCAACTAATAAAACTTGTTTATTATCTTCCATGGCTGCATATAGCGCATCTATTGACTTTTCACGCCCTACGAATAATGGAATAACCATGTGAGGATAGACCACCACATCTCTCAATGGCAGGACAGGAATTAAATTATCTTTTTGGTGCAACGTTTTCATAATGTGCAATTCCATAAACGGAGTCTGTAAACAATTTTTTCAAGTTTTAAACAATGGGGGCACTCATTAAAATAGCAAGCATTTATCAGATAAATCTTCTCAAAAATGACTAAATTACTGATTAAGGAGTTCAAAACCCTTTAAATATTAAAGTCAATATTATAATAAAGTGACGAAATAGCGAACGATTAATTACGTATTGTGTTAGATTTTTACCAAATCAAGCTATTAACTTATAGATTTAACAGTTTTATTAGGAAAGGCAAAGCACAGAACAAGCACATTTTAACTACTTTGATTACCAAGTAAAAACTCAGCATTTGACTATATCAGAGATATAAAAAGACTAAACTAAACCAGACCCTACCATTTAATGTATGAGTAGAGTCTGACTTAAAAAACGACTATTTTGATTCAGCTACTGCTTTTTTCTTTTCTGACTCATAAACCAATAATGGCTCTGAATCGCCTAAAATAACACTTTCATCAATAACCACTTTGCTAATATTATCAGCAGAGGGTAATTCATACATAGTATTTAATAAAACATTCTCTACAATTGTTCTTAAGCCACGCGCACCGGTTTTTCGTTCCATAGCCTTACGAGCAATTGCAGCCAATGAATCATCTCTAAACTCTAACTCAGCACCTTCCATTTCAAACAAATGTTTATACTGTTTAGTTAAAGCATTTTTAGGTTCGGTTAATATTTGTACTAAAGCCTGCTCATCTAACTCATCCAAAGTAGCAATAATAGGTAAACGCCCTACGAACTCTGGAATCAAACCATACTTAATTAAATCATCTGATTCGACTTCTGCAAATAACTGTCCGACGTTTTTAGATTCATCTTTAGTTTTTACTTCTGCAGAAAAACCAATACCACCCTTTTCTGATCTAGCTTTAATGACTTTATCCAAACCAGCAAATGCACCGCCTACTATAAACAATATATTAGCGGTATTAACTTGTAAAAAATCACCTTGTGGATGTTTGCGACCACCTTGTGGTGGTACAGAAGCCACTGTACCTTCAATTAACTTTAATAGAGCTTGTTGAACACCTTCACCCGATACATCGCGAGTAATAGAAGGATTATCAGACTTCCTAGAAATCTTATCAATTTCATCAATATAGACAATACCCGTTTCAGCCTTCTCTACATCATAATCGCATTTTTGCAGAATCTTCTGAATGATATTTTCGACATCCTCACCCACATAACCCGCTTCAGTCAGCGTGGTTGCATCAGCAATAGTAAAAGGCACATCTAATAATCTTGCCAAAGTTTCCGCTAATAGAGTCTTACCAGAACCTGTTGGCCCGATTAACAAAATATTACTTTTAGCGAGTTCAATCGAATCATTTTTAGACTTACTGCGTAAACGTTTATAATGATTATAAACAGCAACAGCCAAAATTTTTTTCGCCCGCTCTTGACCAATTACATAGCCATCAAGCTCTTCTTTTATTTCTTTAGGTTTGGGCAGTTTGTTACTGGTAAATGAAGACTCTTCATCATC
The DNA here is from genome assembly GCA_903873165.1 of uncultured Methylococcaceae bacterium. GTDB lineage: Bacteria > Pseudomonadota > Gammaproteobacteria > Methylococcales > Methylomonadaceae > Methylobacter_C. The sequence goes on from CAIQNQ010000233.1 coordinate 4,630, forward strand.
ATCTAACTCATCTTTGATAATGTCATTACAAAGCTCAACACACTCATCACACACATAAACTGAAGGCCCAGCAATCAGTTTTCTTACTTCTTGTTGACTTTTGCCACAAAAAGAACAGTAAAGCAGTTTATCACCGTCTTTACCGCTTTTATCATTACTCATAAATCAGTCCTCAAATCCCAACAAATCATATAAATGGATGACAAGCGCAATTGTGCGCTTATCAAACCTTATAAATCAGAACCTGTTGCTCTATTTGTTAATACTTTATCAATCAATCCATAAGCCACTGCATCATCAGCACTTAAAAAATTATCTCTATCAGTGTCTAGTTGCACCTTTTCTATAGGTTGACCCGTATGAAAAGACAACACTTTATTTAGCTTATCTCTTATTAACAAAATTTCTCTAGCATGAATATCAAAATCAGAAGCCTGACCTTGAAAACCACCTAAAGGTTGATGAATCATCATCCGAGAATGTGGTAAACAATAGCGTTTATCTTTTGCACCACCAGTAAGCAACAATGCACCCATACTAGCGGCCTGACCAATACACAACGTACTGACATCAGGCTTAATGAATTGCATGGTGTCATAAATTGACATACCCGCAGTTACCGAACCACCTGGTGAATTGATATAGAGATGAATATCTTTATCAGGATTTTCTGATTCTAAAAACAGCAACTGCGCCACAACCAAGTTAGCCATATAATCTTCTACTTGACCTACCAAGAAGATAACTCGCTCCTTTAAAAGCCTTGAGTAAATGTCAAAAGATCGCTCACCTCTTGCCGTTTGCTCAATAACCATCGGCACTAAACCACCTGCCGCTTCCAAAGCTCTCGCTTGATTCATTACATGCTGTTTATACATTTAAAAACCTTATCGTTGTTGCTTATCCATAACATCACTAAACTTTACGGCATTATCAGACACTTTAGCGTCAGAAATCAATAGTTCAACGATTTGATCTTCTAAAACCATTTGCTGAACATCATTCAAACGCGCTTTATCTGCATAATACCAAGCAACCACTTCATCAGGGCGCTCGTAACTTTTAGCCATGTCCTCAATGGTAGAGCGTACTTTATTCGCATCTAATTGAATAGCCTTTTTTTGAATAATTTCGCCCAAGATCAGACCTAATGCCACTCTGCGCTTAGCTTGTTCTTCAAATAATTCTCTGGGTAACTTTAAGTCTTCCAGTTTCATATTCTGTCTTTTAGCCGTTTCCAAGTAAGGCTTCATCATCTCTTCGACTTCAACATCGACTAATGAATTAGGCAGCGAAATCTTTACATTTTCATATACAGCATCCATCACTGCATTTTTTAACTTACTACGTAAAGCCTGTTCTAACTCTCTATCCATGTTATTTTTTACGTCGTTACGGAAAGATTCAATCGAACCATCTTCAACGCCATAGGCTTTTACAAATTCTTCATTAATTTCAGCTAAAACAGGCTCTTCTACCTTAGTCACAGTTACGTCAAATTCAGCAGCTTTGCCTGCTAACTTCTCGTTACCATAATCTTCAGGAAAGTTGACTGAAAAAGTTTTGTTTTCGCCTGCACTTAAACCGATTAAATTATCTTCGAAACCAGGGATCATTTTCTTTGAACCCAGCACCACAACGAAGTCATCCACTTGGCCATCAGTAAAGTTTTCACCTTCTGATACACCAGAAAAACTAATTGTTACACTGTCTTTATCTTGAGTCAGACGCTCAACCACTTGCAAAGTTTGCTTTTGTGCTCTCAGTTTTTCGATCATATCTTCTACATCACTATCAGTGACACTAGAAGTAGGTCGAATCACATCTAAATTAGCTAAACCCTCTAAACTAATTTCTGGATAAACCTCAAATACCGCCGTATATTTAAAACCTTCAGTTTCATCTAAAGGCTCAATGTGAGGATAGCCAGCTGGCTTTAGATCCTGATTTTGTAAAGCATCATAATAAGTATCTTTGATCAAATCACCCGTGATTTCACCACGAATACGCTCGCCGTACATTTTTTTGACTACTTGCTGAGGTACTTTACCAGGACGGAATCCAGCAACCTTTACTTCACGCGCCAATGTTTTTAAACGTTCAGCTATTTTTTCCTGAACAACAGATTCTGGAACGCTAACAGTCATTTTTCTGCTTAATTCTGATGTTTTTTCAACAGAAATTTGCATCGCTTTACCTCACACATTAATAGAAGAATTTTATGAATATTGATATAGACGGAATCAATCTAACTTGAAGATAGAACGAAGACTCGCACTATTTGAATAAAGGTGGTACGAATGGAGAGACTCGAACTCTCACAGGGTTACCTACTGGAACCTAAATCCAGCGCGTCTACCAGTTTCGCCACATTCGCACTTTAATGAACGGACTATTATAAGGATTTGAAATCAAGATAACAAGTTAAAAATACAAATAGAAGCACTTTTATTTATTCACACGCACATCGAAACCCAATAACTTGATATCTTCGGCAAACGAGTTTAAAAACTCCAAAGAAACTGCCTGTAGATTTTCTGCTTCTGGCTGTAATGAAGGTCGTGCCAAGGTATACAACATAATCTCCTTAATAGCAGTCGTTCTTTTTTTAAGCTCAGTTAATACTTCTAAATAAGCACCCCGCTCCTCATTAGATACACCCTGCCCTTTATAATCAACAAGACACGTTTGAACCTTGGTGTGACAAAGTTGACTGGATAAAATGAGATTTTCCAGACTGGCTTTACAACTTTGCGCCGTATTATTAATTAAAGACCTACCAGCAGTGGTCGCACTATCAAACTTAAACCAGACCTCACCACCATAAATACTTAGCACCTTTAAGCCCTCTTGTACTTTGGCTTGATGCACTAAGCTGCCATTAGTAATCAAGACAAATTGACTCTGAGGAAATACACCCATTTCTGTGGCTACCTTGCCAATTAAATCAATAGCATTAGCGAAGTCTTTTAAACTGGTCGGCTCACCATTACCCGCGATAGCAATATCTTTAATAACCCGATTATCAGGCGCCACACCAAAACGCTCATAAAAGCCCCCCTGCAAAACCTCATTCAGAAAAAAGCGCAGTTCAGCTTCTAATAGAGCAGGATCTAACACAGGAGCCGCACCCAATTTTAAATCAGGTACTTGGCAATAAATGCACCGCCAATTACAGGCATTATTAGTATTAAAATTAATACCTACAGATAATCCACCAACGCGCCTAGAAATAACGGGGTACACATAGGTTAAACCCACTACATCCGTCGCATGATTAATCGTTGTCAATTTTGTGTCCATAAACCCTAAAGATACTTTCTTAATAAACCTTATTCTACGGGTTAGTTGTACTGTAATTCAATTTTTAACTTTAGCAAGATAAGCATAAAGATGCTGGATTTTCAAAATTGGCAAATTGGATACAATCATATATCCTTGACGAAGAGCTTAAAAAATCTAAGAACCAATATTCACGCGCTTGTCACCAATTGCAATAAACAACTTATCTAATACTAACTAATGACAATCACAAAAACTCGTATGGTGCTTTTATTAACAGATGCTTAAAAAGCTATCGTTAAGCCTTTATCTTTTACCATATGTAAAAGTTTAAGAGCGGTGCCAGTTGGCTTTTTATCACCTGATTCCCATTTTTGAACGGTATAAACACTAGTATTAAGAATAGTCGCAAATACTGCTTGGCTGACTTTTGCCGATTCTCTAACTTGTTTTATTTCATCGGGTTGAAGTTTTGTTATAGGAGGGAGGCAAAGACTATCAAATTCCCTCATGGTTATTTTATCCATGACACCTACTGTGTGTAATCCTTTTGCTGTTTCATGTACTGCTTCAAGAATTGCAGATTTAGTTTTTCTCATTACAAGTAACCTCAGTTAATTCTTTTGCTTTAATCGCTTTATTTAACAATTCGTCAGAATATGAAAGATATTCATTAGCCAACTTTTTCAACGCTTCTTTCTCAAGTTTATTAATATTACTGCGTTCACTTTTTGGGAAGCCATATAAAAAAAACCATTTAGAATCTCTATTAGTGGCAAGTAATGTTCTAAACCCACCTCTTTTACCTTTACCTTGTTTAGCGATACGTTTTTTAAATAATCCACCGCCTAAATCAGCTTCATATAGACCATCTATAATTTCTTTAACTGCATCACATAATGATGCATTTATTAATCCCTCCTCGTTTGCCCATCGATCGAAAACACGAGTTTTATATATGTTCAATAAACTTACCTCTGACAAAATTATGAGACTAAGTACCATAGAAAGCAACCAATACTATTCACACAACCCGCTAATTGTTGATTGATACTTTAAATTAATTCACCTAAGCTAATCTGACAATCATTTAACTAAACAGTGGCCGCCAGATTAAGAGTTGAATCCTAAGCGGGGTTAAGCCTTCAAGATAATAACGTATCAGCATCAACTCAGATGGAGAACAAACTAATACGTTAAGCAGTCGTTTACCATTATGACGACTGAAGCTCTAACAATCAAAGATATAAATCCTAATAGGGCGACTTCAACTACTTTCTAACTACATTTCATTGATTTGTAATAAAAACATGATTGATTTTAAAAGTGATTTTTGATATAAATCTGTGCAAATGCGCGCCTATTTAACTAGAGCTTTTGGAGAGATAATGAAATTCTGTGTCAAGATTGTATGGCTGTTTTTTATGCTGAATGCTTCGGTATTAGCACAATCCAAAGCGCAGACTATTAGTTTTGCTGCAGCACCAGCGATTGCCGTCGGTGGCACAGGTAAGGTTTCCGCTACTGCCAGCTCTGGCCTAGCGGTGAGTTATGTCTCAACTACTACCGGTGTTTGTAAGATTAACGGTAATAGCGTCACCGGCATTGCCGCTGGTATTTGTACCATCACCGCCAGTCAAGCCGGTAACGCCAGTTATAGTGCTGCACCCTCTGTTAAACAGAACTTTAATATTGCAAAAGGCCAACAGGCCATCAGTTTTGGAACGGCTCCTACGCTAAGCTTAAATCAAAGCGGTGCAGTAACCGTCTCCTCGGCAACGGGTACCATCATAGCGACCGCCTCATCGGGTCTGGCGGTCAGTTTAAGCACCGCCACTCCCAGTGTTTGTAGTATCAACGGCAATAGTGTAACTGCAATTAGCATTGGCACTTGTACCATCAATGCCAATCAGGCCGGTAATGCCAACTATAATGCAGCAGCACAAGTCGCGCAGTCTTTCAAGATAGCCACCGTTACCGCCGCAACCAATACACCAGAAATTGTACAGATCACGCCTGCCAGCACCACGAGTATTACTTTGGCTTGGTTGCCAACCGCCATGAGCATCCCAGCTAGCCAAGTAAGCTATGCGGTATATGTGTCGACCAGCAACCCATTTAAGCCTAGCTCTGCCAATTTAAAGACTACTGTGGTCGGTACAGCTCAAGCAACGCTGAGCGGGCTGTCTGCAGCGACCACCTATTATGTAATAGTGATTGCTAAGGATAATAAAGGCAAGACTATTGCCGGGACAAAATACGCATCAACAAGTACCTTTAAAGTGCCTATAGTCAAAAATCCGGCAGTCGCGGTGAACACCAGTGCAGCTTTAGGCTTGGGCATATCTACCCAAATCGGTAATATTTTAAGTTTTAGCAAAACCACTGGAGCCAAGAACCCACCAGTAAATAGCATTCTGCTCAGTAATGACAGGGATGGTTATCAATTGCAGAAAGTGAATAAGGTCTCAGTTTCGGGATCAACAATCAATGTTACCACCAGTCCAGCCGCTTTATCGGATGCGCTAAAGCAGGCAACGGTTTCTAATCGTATGCAACTTTTTGATGTGAGCAGTGCTAAAAGTAATGCCTCGGTTGCCAATAAGGTACAAGCCCAGGCGTTAATCGCCGCAAACGGTAGTCGCACCAGTCAAATGAGTTGGGATAACGCCTATCTAACAGGCCAGCAAACCGACCATGCCTATCAAGCCCCGCAATTAGTCGTCAAACCCAACGCAGCAGCCAATCAACACCAAATCCTAATGAGGCAAAGCGCTTCTGTATCGGAAGAGGTTAGCTTTAAGGCGACAGTCGATTTTACCCCTAGCTTGCAATCCGAACTCAGCTGGTCACCTACCAGAGGTATTACCAGTGGTAAACTGATAGCCAGCGGTACGTTAAGTGTTGATCTTAACGCAGCCTATAATTTTAAGGCGGCTGCTAGTTATAATCCGACCCCAGTGGTGCTAAGTACAAAAACTTATACGTCGCGTTATTTTGTGGGTGAGGTACCCGTTTACCAAGTAGTCACCTTGACCATCACTTCAAAGATTACCGCTTCAGCTTCGGCGGCTATTAATGCAGTAACAGATGCTAAAGCAAGTCAAACAGTAACGGTCGGGGCGAATTATAATCCTGCGACAGGTCAGTGGGTGCCGGTACTGGATTCAAATGGTAGTAAAACTCTAACCGCGCAATTAAACATCAACGGTGGGGTAAAAGCGCAAGTACGCTTAATTCCGGAAGTAAAAGTCACATACTATAAAGTGGTTTCTGGCACATTATCGGTCGAGCCTTATTTAGACGGCACTATACAAGAGACTCAAATTAGCAGTGATCCGGTTCTGCTAGCGGCTTTGGCGCCGAATATCATGGAACCCAGTCAATTTGATGTTAATTTTGGCGTACAAAGTAATATCAGTGTCAATATGAGTGCCCTATGGCGCGACATTAAATTATTGTCGCCAACCACTATAGCCACAAAGAATTACCCTTTGTTAAGCTTGCCTAGCCTACAATTGCAAAGTATTGATAGTTCAACCCTAAAAATAGGTCAAGCCCAAACACTGACACTAAGTATTATTAATGGCGTGAACGATAATTTTAATCCAGACTCCATTCAATGGCAGGTAATTCCGGCGACTGCAGGCAGTATCACTAGCCAAGAATGCAAGTCTTATTTGATAGGCTATACCTGCACCGCTAGCCTAACACCTCAGAAAGCCGGCAAAATTAACGTACTGGCATCCGGTTACGGTAATTTAGGTGAGGTGGCAAGACAATATGCGATTTCAACTGCTAGCTTAGTAGGCTGTCAAATTGGCTATTATGGCCCCGCTGGTGGCAGAATATTTTATTGTGATGATACTGGTAATCATGGGATGGAGGCTGCACCTGCAGATGTTCCAGGAGAAAAGGACAGTACCAGTTATAGACGTATTGGTTTTAGTTGGGGTTGTTGGGGATATTCTAATAATAACTATTTTAATACCCTTACATACACAACCGTAGTTAACACTAGTACTGCAATCGGTACAGGCGCAGCCAATACAGCGGCAATTATCGCGGCCTGTGGTAGCGGTGGTGGTGCAGGTAATGGCAACCCCTATGGGTATGGTACAGTGACTAATGCCGCCGCAGCTGCTAAAGCCTATACCTTAAATGGTTTTACGGACTGGTATTTGCCTTCAAGTGATGAATTGAGTTTACTGAGTAATCAGCATTTTATTGTGGATGGTTTAGATGGTAACTTTTATTGGAGTTCTTCGGAGGACGGTACTGTCGGCTTAGCGTGGTATCAGGATACATACGATGGCTACCAGTTCTACGACGGTAAGAGCAGTACACTCTCAGTACGGGCAGTGCGGGCTTTTTAACTATTTATCTATTTAACTCTTTCCTTTTCCCGCGTAGCGGGCGATTTTTTTGAGAGATAACTTTATACTATGATTTACTGGTGTGTAGGGGCACTTATAAGCCAGGATTGCTGATCTATAAAGTCACCAAAGATGCCCCTAAGTAACACAATTATTCTTTGAGA
>CAIQNQ010000234.1 GCA_903873165.1 uncultured Methylococcaceae bacterium
TAGCTATGCCCTAAATTTTATAAAAACGACGCATTTTCCGGCTTTTAACCGAAAAGGGCGTTTTCTCTCTAAAAAAATAGCTCAAATCGCGTTAAAACTAACTGACTCTGTTTTCAATAGGAGAGTTTTGCAAGTTCCTCACAATATAAAACTATTCGTAAACACCTAAGCTCAAGGCAAGATGTTACCGACCAATTTAATAATAAAATTATTTCTGGAAGCCATGTCGTTTTAGATACAATTGGATAATAATCTTGTATTGTTGATAACAAAACACCCTATGAACACTGTTATGTTTACTACAATTGCAATAAATTTAAAAAATAATACAATAATAAATCAATAAGATAAACAATATTTAACACTTGGCATGACCTGTGCTTTTACTTAAAGTAAATTAAACTTTAAGAGGAACAAACCATGCAATTGCCCGTATTAAATGATACCCCAAGCCCTGCAGAGCATGGCTCAAAAGGTGGATGTTCTGCTAGTTCATGCGGAACTACAGAAAATCAAATGGATACTTTGCCGGATTCAATTCGAGAAAAAGTCCAAAACCATCCTTGTTATTCTGAAGATGCGCATCATTACTTCGCTAGAATGCATGTTGCAGTGGCTCCCGCCTGTAATATCCAATGCCATTACTGTAATCGTAAATACGATTGTGCTAACGAATCTCGCCCCGGTGTAGTATCAGAACTATTAACGCCAGATCAAGCGGTCAAAAAGACGATGGCTGTTGCCGCCACTATTCCACAAATGACCGTATTAGGTATTGCTGGCCCTGGTGACCCATTAGCTAATCCAGAACGTACTTTCGAAACCTTCCGGCGTTTAAGTGAAGAAGCACCCGACATTAAATTGTGTGTATCTACTAACGGTTTGGCTTTACCTGATGCCGTTGAAGAACTCTCAAAACATAATATTGATCACGTCACTATTACCATCAATACAGTTGATCCAGAGATTGGCGCCAAAATTTATCCTTGGATATTCTGGAAGAACAAACGCATTAAAGGTGTTAAAGGTGCAAAAATCCTGATCGAACAACAACAAAAAGGCCTAGAAATGCTGATAGCTAAAGGCATTTTGGTTAAGGTCAATTCAGTCATGATTCCTGGTGTTAACGATCAACACTTAGCAGAAGTCAGTCGAGTTGTTAAATCTAAAGGTGCTTTCTTACACAATGTAATGCCGCTCATTGCTGAAGCCGAACACGGTACTTTCTATGGCGTAATGGGGCAACGCGGCCCTACTCCTGACGAATTACAAGATTTACAAGATAGCTGCTCTGGTGATATGAACATGATGCGCCATTGCCGTCAATGTCGTGCGGATGCGGTAGGCTTATTGGGTGAAGATCGAGGTGATGAATTTACCTTAGATAAAATCGAAGAAATGGATATCGATTATCAAGCCGCGATGGAAAAACGTAAAGTGATCCATCAAGCCATCCAAGAAGAAATGGACAGCAAACGTCTCGAAAAAGTAGCTAAAGCTGAGCAACATAAGCAAGAACCCAAGCTTACTACTCGTCCGGTATTAATGGCTGTGGCGACCAGTGGCCAAGGTATTATCAACGTACATTTTGGTCATGCTAAAGAATTCTTGATTTATGAAGCCTCACCGGATGGGGTTCGATTTATTAGTCACCGTAAAGCCGACCAATATTGCGGTGGCGATAGTACCTGTGGTGATGGTGAAAGCGTTCTACAACTCACCATTCGAGCCTTAGCGGGTTGTGAAGCGGTGTTATGTTCAAAAGTAGGTTATGAACCTTGGGAAATGCTTGAAGCTGCCGGCATTGCTCCGAACGGTGAACACGCTATGGAACCGATTGAAGAAGCGGTTTTGGCTGTGTACAAAGAAATGGCCGCCGCCGGAAAATTGGATGAAAAACCAGAAGCCCTACGTGCAAATGCTTAACTGAATCTAGGAGTCCATCATGGCAGTATCTATTATTGATTTATGCGTTAATTGTTTTGCCTGTGAACCTGTGTGCCCCAGTAACGCAATCTCTGAACAAAAGCCACATTTTATGGTTGATCCCAAAAAATGTACTGAATGTGAAGGAGATTTCCCGGTGTTTCAATGTGCCAGTATCTGCCCAATTGAGGGGGCTATATTAGATTCATTTGGCACTGCGATTAATCCTCCCGGCTCTTTAACGGGCATCCCGCCAGAAAAAATGGCGGAAGCCATGGCAGAGTTGCAGTCACACTAATACTGGACTAAAACAAGTTGCAGCCATGAGTAACCTACCGATATTAAGTATTGATAATATTCCAAATGCGGTACGTTTATCAGAACGCGTGCATTGGATAGGTGCTTTAGACCCTAACCTACGCAACTTTGATATTATTTTAAAAACTGCCAATGGCACCTCATACAACGCTTATA
>CAIQNQ010000235.1 GCA_903873165.1 uncultured Methylococcaceae bacterium
GCCATCGCATTTATGAATTAATTTTAATTTTAATATATGGGACATCAATATGAAAAAAATATTTTTTTACCTCTCTTAACGCTTGCTCTGTCAATACCGTTGACTGTCAATGCAGCCGCGACAAATTCTACAACCGTTACGCCTAGTGCAGATGCTGATCAATATATAACTAGTAACCGTGGTGGTGGCACGAACGCTAATACCATAAGCACTGTTTTTTCTTCATTGGCAGATCAAGGTGGTACAAGCTCTATCTATAGAGGCGTTAGTGGGTCAGGAGTAAGCAATAGCTTTTTTTCAGTTGTAGCGAATACTCCACTTTTTTCTGGCACTCTAAATTCAAATTTATCCTCAACAACATTTAGCGCAGTGAGCCTTATTGATGTAACCACTGGACATACTACTGCTCTAACTATGGATCGTCAAACAGGTGCGTATACTTTTAGTGGATTAGTGGCAGGTGATGTTTATGACTATAAATTTACTTATAATGCTGTATCTTCAGGGGCTTCAATTTACACATCAACCACTGTTGCCGCTATCCCAGAGCCTGAAGAATGGGCGATGATGTTGATTGGTCTATTCTTAATTGCGGTAAAAATGAACCAGTCTAAGAAATCAGAAAATCAATTAAACTGTTTAGCTGCTTAATTTTGATAACATCAAATATTGTTAATGAATTGACAGAAATGCTGTGTCGGTTATAAGTGTTCCTTGGTTGTTGGTATTTATGGGTCTGGCTGGGCTTTATGTACCGACCTATTGGGATTTAAGTCATGGCATTTGGCGGCAAGATGAAAACGCGCATGGCCCAGTTGTATTTTTAATATTTATTTACCTGATCATCAGACAGGGAAAAGAAACCTTTAACTGTCCTTATAAGCCTTGTAATATCTCTGGGTACAGTTGTTTATTTATAGGTCTGCTCCTATATATATTGGGACGCTCCCAGAGTATTATTTTATTAGAAGTCGGCTCACAAATTCCGATTTTCGCTGGCATATTATTACTAATGCAAGGCGCAAAAAGTTTGCGTAAAGCGTGGTTCCCTTTGGTGTATCTGGTTTTTATGTTGCCACTACCTGGAATCGTAGTCGATACTCTCACGGGTATACTTAAGCAATGGGTTTCTTTCGTTGCTGTGGAAATTCTTTATGACGTTGGTTACCCAATCGCCCGAGATGGCGTTATCATAATCGTTGCACAATATAAGCTTTTAGTTGCAAATGCTTGTTCAGGGCTGAATTCAATGTTTTCTCTATCAGCGATTGGTTTATTATATATGTATCTGACTGGACGATCTAGCAGGATATATAATGGTTTAATGCTGATTAGTATTCTTCCGATTGCGTTTCTCTCTAATATTGTTCGAATTATGATATTAATATTAATAACTTATTATTTTGGCAGTGCCGCTGGACAAGGTTTTATGCATAGCTTTGCAGGTACGGTATTGATAATAGTGGCAATCTTGATGCTGTTTATGCTTGATAGCCTAATCGTACGGCTTGTGCTACCAAATATTCGCTCAAACTCAAGCACTAAAACTTTATCAAATAAGGTATGAGCAATACGTATTCATCATCTGTAGCTGCCGTCAAAAGTCAATCACTACAACTAAAAGCAGTCATCATTTTATTAATGATGATAGTGGCAGCCGGTTCAGCAATTCTCTTAAAGCCTCAGATTAATCAGGAAGAACATTTTAGTCTGGAAACAATTGTTCCAAAAAAATTTGCGCAGTGGAACGAGGATGATAGTTATGCTGTGCTGCAGGTTAGCCAGGATAAACAAGCGGTACTGAGTCAAGTTTATAGTCAGAATTTGTCACGCACCTATTTAGACAATAATAGAAATCGAATCATGTTATCCATAGCGTACGGTAGTAATCAAAGTGATTCTTCGATGCGAGTACACAAGCCTGAAGTGTGCTACTATGATCAGGGCTATCAAGTCCAGAATTTAGTAAATAACAATTTACAAACTGATTTTGGTTTGATTGCAACAAGGCGAATGTTAGCTTATAAAGGGGGCGTGCAAGAACCCGTGACGTACTGGATTAAAACCGGTGATACCATAGTATTTGGACTTAAATCGCGACTGGTACAGTTGAAATATGGATTGAAAGGAGAAATACCACATGGATTAGTATTCCGTGTTTCTAGTATAGGTGATGAGGCTAGTGCCTATAAAATACAGGAAAAATTTATTCGAGACTTATTAGCCGTACTTTCACCAGAGGATAGGGTTCGATTAACTGGGAAAACCTCATTTTAATTTTAAATTTGGTTATTAAAAGAATTTTTAAGCTTTATAATGAGAGTATACATGCTAAAAGAACATAAAATAAAACCTCTTAACTTATTATTAATCATCACTTTATTGACGGCATGTACTGATAATGACCAAGCTCCAACTCAAGTTGCCGCAATGGTCAATGGTGAGGAAATATCAATCTATCAAGTAGAGGAAGCATTGCATCAAACGGGCTTAACGGGCGATGATAAGAACAAGCAGGTGATGCCGCAATTATCAAGATTGATTGAACAGTCCCTCATCCTACAACAAGCTAAAGCAGATAAACTAGAGCGTGATCCAGACATTATAACGGCATTGGAAGTTGCTAAACGCCAAATACTAACTGAACAATGGCTGCAACGAAAAATGAAATCTGTAAAAAAGCCTAGTACTGAAGAAATTGATGAGTTTTATAGTACTCATCCAGAGTTGTTTGAAAAACACAAAATATTTCAGCTAAAAGAACTATTTCTTGATACTTCGGTAGTGAATATGGAGAAAATAGATCAGTTGATTAGTGACACTGATGATGTGAATATTCTGGAACAGAATCTCGAAAAGCAAAAAATTCCATTTACAGCTAATATGGTAACCACGATGGCTGAACAATTACCTATGGATCGTTTATCAGTATTGTCTACAGTACCGTTCGGGCGTTATATTAAAGTAATAGGTGATAAAGGTGTATTAATACAAGGGGTGTTATCCACAAAAGAAACCCCGATAACAAAAGAAAAAGCGACTGCTCTTATTGAAGTTTTCTTATATAACAAAGCACGCGCGAAAGAATCAAATACTCTTATTAAACAATTACAGGACACTGCAAATATAAAATACTTTGGGGAGTTTGAAAAGTTGAGTGAATCCCAAAGTAAAGTTAATGCAGAAAGTCAAAAGGCACCGCCGACAAAGTAAAGACCATCAATTATTAAGGATCAATAGCCTTACTTAGACCTACGCATTATTAAATGCTCTGCCGTGTTGAAAAGGTAATTTTGTGGGATAATTTAACTATCTCAGCTTAAATGAACTCAATCCAATGACTTTCCCTACTATTGAATCTTTTGTACGTGACGCCCCGTTAGTTAGATTGCAACGCTTACCAGGAAATACCAGCAACGTTATATTAGCTAAAATGGAAGGTAATAATCCTGCTGGCTCAGTTAAAGACTTACCCGCCTTAAGTATGATTAAGCACGCTGAAGCCCGAGGTGAAATTAAACCTGGTGATCGTTTAATTGAAGCAACCAGTGGTAATACCGGTATAGCACTAGCCATGGTCGCTGCAATCAAAGGTTATAAAATGACCTTAATCATGCCAGACAACATGAGTGATGAACGTAAAGCCTCTATGAAAGCTTATGGTGCAGAGATAATATTAACGCCAGCGTCTGGAAGTATGGAAACCGCCATTGATTTAGCCAGAACAATGGAGTCTGAAGGTAAAGGCAGAATTTTAGATCAGTTTTCTAACCCTGACAACCCATTAGCGCATTACGAAAGCACTGGCCCAGAAATTTGGCACGATACTCAAGGTAGAGTTACCCATTTTGTGAGTTCAATGGGCACAACTGGTACCATTATGGGCACATCAAGATTCCTTAAAGAACAAAACACTGCCATTCAAATCATTGGTGTTCAACCTGAAGGTGATTCAAAAATCCCCGGAATTAGACGTTGGCCTAAAGAATATTTACCCAAGATTTATCAACCCGAACGCGTCGATAAAATCATTGATATCGATCAACTGACCGCAGAAAATACAACCCGCGCCTTAGCTGTCCAAGAAGGTATATTTGCGGGTGTTTCATCAGGCGGGGCTGTAGCAGCCGCTCTTAAATTATCAGCCACTGTGGAAAATGCAGTCATTGTAGTTATTATCTGCGACCGTGGTGATCGCTACTTATCAACAGGTCTCTTTCCTGCTTAAGTCACTTTGCAAACTAACAGCACCAACTCCTTAAAACACTATTACCGGAATGAGCAAAAGAAGACCCCGTAAAAAACAATTACCCGAAACCCCCGTAAAAGTACTCATTGAATCTCTTGCTCATGATGGTCGTGGCGTTGCTCATGTTGATGGTAAAGTCATTTTTATAGATGAAGCCTTACCCGGTGAAGAAGTTGAATTTATCTATACAGAAATTCGTAAAGATTATGCTGAAGGCAAAGTCGTTAATTTATTAAGTCGTGCTGCCGATAGAGTTAACGCTTTATGTGCGCATTATGGCGTTTGTGGCGGCTGTAGTTTTCAGCATGTTGAATCATCCGCACAAATCAGAATTAAACAGGAATTATTAAACGAACAATTTAAACGTATCGGTAAAGTTGAAATACCTGAACAATGGGAGCCACTCATTGGCCCACATTGGGGTTATAGACGCAAAGCACGGATGGGCGTTAAATATGTCGAGAAAAAGGGTCGCGTACTGGTAGGCTTTAGAGAAAGACGCCACCCCTATCTAGCCGAAATTGACAGCTGTGTCGTCATGCACCCTATCGTAGGCACAAAACTTTTAGCACTCGGTGAGTTAATTAGTAATTTATCCATTAGAGATAAAATACCGCAAATTGAAGTCGCCATTGGTGATGATCAATGTGTACTTTCTTTTCGTGAACTTGAACCTGCCACTGAGGCAGATCATCATTTACTCAGTGCTTTTGGTAAAGCCCATAATATGAGTATTTGCCTGCAATCTAAAGGCCCAGATACCATTATACCTTTACCCGGTGAAGCAGAAGTGATCCCGACTTATGCGCTTCCTGATCAAGATATTGAGTTTAAATTTAGACCCGCCATGTTTACGCAAGTTAATTATGAAATTAACAAGCAAATGATCAATAGGGTACTCGACACTTTACAATTAAACGAAAACGATACCGTATTGGATTTATTCTGTGGCTTGGGTAACTTTACGTTACCGATGGCTAAATTTGCTGGCAAAGTCGTCGGCATTGAAGGTGATCAACCGTTAGTAAATCACGCTAAAGAAAATGCTTTGCATAACAATATCACTAATGTCGAATTTTATGCCGCAGACTTAAGTAAAGATATTAGTGATGAACCGTGGGCCAGACAAAAATACACTAAAATAATGCTCGACCCCTCCAGAGCCGGCGCTTCTGAGGTTTTAAAATACTTTAAAAAATGGCAACCGGAACAAATAGTTTATGTTTCGTGTAATCCATCTACTTTAGCAAGAGATGCTGGCATATTAGTGAATGAATTAGGCTATAAATTAATCAAAGCCGGGGTGATGGACATGTTTCCACAAACTGGGCATGTTGAATCCATTGCTTTATTTACTAAATAACTTTTTAAGACTGAAGCACTCTTGAATACCGCCTCCTTACTTCTACCCGAAAATTATTTAGATATTTGTATAGCCAAACAAGAAATGTCCGTCATTGCAAAAGGAACTTGCTTTAAAAAATATACTATATCTACCGCAAAGAACGGTGCTGGCGAACTTAAAGGTAGCGAATGCACACCCAGAGGTTGGCATAGCATCCGTGCAAAAATAGGCGGCGACCAAGCAATTTATTCAGTATTTAAAGCGAGAAGGCCAACGGGTGAAATATATTCGCAAGCCCTTGGCGAGCAGTATCCTGAACGTGACTGGATCTTATCCAGAATACTTTGGTTAGGTGGACTTGAAGCGGGGAAAAATCGCTACGGTGATGTTGATAGCACATGGCGATATATTTACATTCACGGCACACCTGATCATCTGATAGACGGTAGACCACTATCACACGGCTGCATCCGCATGAATAACACCGACTTAGTAGAACTATTCGCATCGACTCAAGTGGGTTGTAAAGTATATATACATGAATAAAACCCGCTTAGTACTTGGTATCGAATACGATGGCAGTGGGTTTTATGGCTGGCAATGGCAAACACAGCATCGCAGTGTTCAACAAGTGCTTGAAGCTGCTTTAACTAAAATTGCCGATCACCCCGTTACTGTACAATGCGCTGGTAGAACGGACACCGGAGTCCATGCCCTTGAGCAAGTCGTACATTTTGACGTGGTTACAGAACGCGACGCGCTGGCATGGGTAAGAGGCGGTAACAGTCAATTACCTGATGATGTTCGAATTACTTGGCTAAAGCCTGCTGTCGAGGATTTTCATGCTCGATACAGCGCGATAGCCCGCTTCTATCGGTATATTATTCTTAATCGCCCCATAAAATCCGCATTATTGCGAAAACAAGTCACTTGGTGCCCTACCCCTTTAGATGAACAATTAATGCATCAGGCGGCACAAACATTAATAGGCCATCATGATTTCACCTCATTTCGTGCCCAAGGTTGTCAATCAAAAAGTCCTTGTAGAACCATGTACTTCATTGATGTGTATCGTGAAGATGATAAAGTGATCATCGATATTTCAGCCAATGCGTTTTTGCATCACATGGTCAGAAATATAGCTGGTGTACTTATAGCAATTGGCTCTGGCAAAGCAACTGTAGACTGGACAGCAGAATTATTAGACGTAAAATCACGTAAACTAGGTGGTATAACTGCTCCACCCGATGGTCTACATTTAGGTGCTGTGTATTATCCAGAATATTATGGCTTAACGAAACACCCTATTTTTAATAAACTGCCTGCCAATGCGCAACGGCATGATTTTAGTTTTTCGAGTAATAAAACAATTTGCAATAGTCTAACTTTAAAGTAGATTATGCAGATATAAATATAACTAACAATAAGGCTTAATAATGGATAATTTTATCTCTTTTCAAATCCATGGTGGCGAACATCATGATGGTTTATTAGAAAGCGTTGAAAGCTTACTGAGTAGTTTAGAGGGTGGTGCCGAAGGTAGCTCACCTTCGACCGAGCTTTTTTCTACTTTGTTACCTGGCGTTGCCAATTTAGATAATATTCATCCACTACTTGTACATTTTCCTATTGCTTTATTAAGCAGTTTTTTTATCGTTAATCTTATCGCACATTTTGTTAAAAAAGACCCATTACAAACTGTGGCAACTTGGTTACTTTATCTCGGTGCGGTTTCGGCAATTTTTACTGTGTTAGCTGGTTTCTCAGCCGCTGAAACTGTTGCGCATAATGAAAACGTCCACGACATCATGGAACACCATGAAGATGTAGGGATTTCTATATTATCCTTATCCTTAGGTTTATCAGCTTGGCGCATCAAAACGGGTGTATTACAAGGCTGGAAGAATGGCGTATTTTTGACCCTGTCTGTTTTACTCTTTGGCCTTATCATCCAAGGTGCAGATTTAGGCGGCTTAATGGTTTATAAATACGGTGTTGCAGTGCATAACACAACAAGTACAGCCGTAGTACGTGAAACACCTGCCTCAGATTCAGATGCTGGAGAAGAACCCCATCATCACGACCACGACCATCATCACGACCATCAGTGATACTACTGTATTAATTAATGTTGCACATTAGCCGATTAAACAAACGGGCAAGTTAGCTACAAAAGCACTCAACTGCGTGCGGTTTAGTTTCTTCTTGATCACGACTTGACCTGCTTTATCTACTATGGAGCTGAACGCTTTGTTTAGCTAAATAAATACTAACACTTTAACCGGCCATTTTGATATATTTTTGTTCATGGTTTACCTCACTTCTATATGGATCATTTCAGGCCGTTACGCTCGTATTATTCATATATAAACGACAAATTTAGTCGCCATAAATAAAATCTGTGTTATTTTGTAAAAATAAAAAAATATTTCTTTAAATAAATATCGGCTAGTTATCAGTAAGATGACTGTAAATATGCGTAAATAACTAAAAATTTAGTATTTTTTATTGAAAATAAACTTGGAATTTCTCAAAAATTTCCTACACTATATGTCAATCAAGTAGCAAATGGAGATGAAACTAAGCTATTAAGTAGTGGATTTAATATTAGCAAAGATGCACCCTCCGTCTCAAAGCCGATTTTATCGGTGGTTGACGGCTTACATTCAGGTGAGCTTAAATTTATAACAAAAGCCATATATGCGGCTGGGGTTTATATATGGCAGATCTATATTGGTGGTATACCCACTTTAGAGTCGGATTGGAAAACGGTTGAGATGACCACTTCGGCATCTTACAAAATGAGGCGGATTAAATTACAAGGCTTAGTCATAAATTAAGAATTAATTATCAAATCATTGGGGCGACAACTACACTGAAGTTCCGCTACTTCTGGTTATCTCCTTTCAGATAACAAGTTTTAGCCCATGCAGAGCACACGAGTTGATCTGGCTTTTATCTTTCATTAGTTCTGGTTCTAAAACTCTATTCATTAAAGCCTCTTAAGCCTTGTAGTCCCCCGGTATGAATAGCAATAATGCGTAGGCCCGGTTTAAATGTGTTATTGGTGATTAGGTCATATAATGCAAAGAGCATTTTACCAGTATAAACCGGCTCTAGGATGATTCCCGTAGAGTCGGCAAATTTTTTAATAAAACGCATGAGTTCAGGTGTGGTTTTAGCAAACCCTCCAAAGTGGTAGTTGTGGTTAATTTTCCAGTTAAAATGTGTTGAAGGTAATAGGTTTGTTACATCATCATTTAAAAAGTGAGCATTTTTTAAGGCGGCAAATCCTATGACAGATTTTTCTGCTGGTGCCGCATTAATCATACCCGCTAAGGTAGTGCCAGTGCCGCAAGGTGCACAGAGTATGTCATAAGGGATGTCGATTTCTGTTACCAATTCAGCGACACCTTTTAAAGCTAAAGGAGTAGCTCCACCTTCGGGTAGCCAATATTCATTAGGTTTAATATTAGGTAAGTCTTGGTGGCCATGATATTGTCTTAAGTGTCTATATTCCGTACGGGAGATATAGGTGAGTCGCATATCCCAATCTTGTAAGTCCTTGAGTGTCGCTGTTATGTGCGCTGGTTGTTCGCCTCTTATAATTCCGTGGGTTTTTAGGTTTAATAGTTTGCCTGTATAAGCTAAGGCATGCAGGTGATTGGAATGAGCGCCACCCATACTAATAATGGTATCTTTGCCTAAGTTTAAGGCGTCATTTAGGCTGTATTTAAGTTTTCGCCATTTATTGCCCGAAATAATTGGATGTAATAGATCATCACGTTTTAGCCATAATTCAATGCCGTGCGCGTGTAATAGTGGGTCATTAATTGGGCTGAGCGGCGAGGGGGAGAAGGATTTTTCAATTTCTCTTAGATGGGGGTGTAGGTTATTTGAAGTCACTATCATATTTAAAGGTTTGTAATATTATTAATAAAAATAAAGTTGTGAAATTAAATAAAAAATGATAAAAACCTACTTTTAGTAATACTTTCTTCTATAGGTGATAGTTATGTTCAAAAAAACTGTAATTGCAATGATGTTGGTGTCGTTACCAACATTTTCTCATGCTAATAAAATAGTTTGCCCTGCCACTGTTAAAGCGGGTACCGCTTTAAAGGTCAGTGCAACCATTACAAATGATGACTGCTCTAGTGACTTGACTATTAATAGAACATTAGTCAGTCTTTTAGGTAACTCAGGTTCTGGATCTATTGGTTTGCAAGGGCCATTTGTTACGCCATTTGCAAATAACTTTAATACAATAATACCTCATGCAACCTGCAAAGTTGTTCCTTATACGGTGGGTCACCCTGAATGGGGTACATATACCGTGAGCAAACCTACATCACATACGTTTAGTAATTTAATAGTTGTAAACCAAGTTCCTGTTGGTATGGCGGGTACTCTAGTTGTTGCAACCGCTGGAGTAATGGATATTGGTAATGAGATTAAAATAGCAGGTGTGTGTAAGATATCAGTTATAAAATAGTTATAAAGTATTGTTTAAGATTTATGTTTTTTTGCTGGCTTTATTGACACTGATCTCGTTTTTTGGTTGGTCATTAGATAAAAACAATGATGGTAGTATTGTATCCCAAGATTTATTTCCTAAAACATTACCTAATAAGAATAGGTTTTGGGGTACAAATATCACTAGAACCCATTTTGACGGCAGTCAAATTAAATTAAGTTTTAAGATAGAGTCTCTTGCTAGACGGCAACGGTCAGGACGTATTTTTGCATTTAATAATTATGATGAAATCTATTGTAAAGGATTAAAACTGGATCAGCTTTTAAAATCAAAAATACTTAAATTCGAAATGGATGAAATTAACGCTTTGCTACTACCCCAAATTAATCAGAACGAAAGTACATATATTGATAGTCACAGTGTTGATTTTAACCTAACAGAA
Organism: uncultured Methylococcaceae bacterium; assembly: GCA_903873165.1. Taxonomy (GTDB): domain Bacteria; phylum Pseudomonadota; class Gammaproteobacteria; order Methylococcales; family Methylomonadaceae; genus Methylobacter_C. The sequence goes on from CAIQNQ010000235.1 coordinate 10,514, forward strand.
GGAAATGATGGAAAGTCAGATAATCAATTTGAGACCGAAACTATTTTAGGTAGTCTTTTAAATAGATTATTGATCGATGATTTAACGATTAATTTTAAGCCAGATGATTTAAATCTTAAGCCCATAGTAGTGACTGCAAATCATGCCGCAGTACTGGTTGATACAATGACGATGAAATTTGAGGGTAATGTAAATATTCAATCGACAAGCTGTAATATTCAGTCAGATATTGCGCTTTGGTCAAATATAGAAAATGGATTTTATTTCCCAAATGGATATAAACTAAATAAAAAGACATTTGTTTATCCTGCGTTTTTTCAATTAACTAAATCAGGACACTGTAATAGGGTTAAATTATTAAAAGAAATTCAATATATTGATCATCTTGATCAAGTTGAAGATAAATTTTTTCAATTAATGCCGCCGTCTGTACAATTAATGTTTGGATTAATTGGAACTCCAGTTAATTAAGCATATCCAAAAATACGTTCCTTTATATTAATAAAGTTTACCAACTGGATTTCAATTTGATAGATATTGCCCTGTGCTATCACAGGCTTTTACATAATATTCAGTTTATCTTGGAGGTATTCTTTATCGTTATTAAAGTAAAAGTAACTCTTAAAGATGATCTGCCAACCAAGTTTCTAAATCTGTCATCTCCTTAAAATGTAATAAAGCATCAGCTAAGTCTTCTAGTTTTTCTAGGGGGTAGTTTGGGACGTCTTGTAATCGTGAGATTCGAAGTTTAATGCCTTCTCGGCGTACCTTTTTTGAACAAGTGCGGACTTTACTTCAAGTTATTCCGTTTGATAGCTGAGAGCATTTCATGATATTTATGCTGGATGGGCAGGAAAAAATACCTAAGAAAACATAAGGTTTTAAATTGGGAATTGCTGCATCTAATGTCAGTTTGACCCCAAAACTTATACAATGAGTAAAATACGATATACAACGGGTATTTTGAGAGAATTAGACTGTCAATTACCAAAAACTAGAAGATCGAATATAAGTTAATCATCATCCTCACTAGGAATTTGTCCCTTAAACTCTTCTGATAACAGCATTTGGGCGCCTTCTATAACAATCTCATCTTCTGGGTTAAGGTTTTTAGAGAGATAGTTACCGCCTGGTAAAAGCGAATAATTATCTAAAGGGCGTCTAACGAAGGTTTCCTCATCTATTTTCTGGTAAACAAAGGCTTGGTTCATATACCAAATTAAAGCGGATTTGGGAAAGTTGACACCTGTTACCCCCGCAGATTTTTCGGGAATCCAGGCCATTATATTCATCCCAGATAGTATGTTTTTAGCGCGAGTTTTAAAGAAATAACTTTCACCTTGGGAAAGGGCTTCAGATTGAGTAGCTACTGATACATAGTCGGCTTTAATGGCTTTGGTGCGATCTCCAGATGTGGCGATATAAATGTTTTTAATATCGTCTGCTAAGTGCTTATTACTGGGTAAAGTGATTTGAATCAGCTTATCTTGATGATTTAAAAACGCATTCAGTTGAGGCGTTGGAGTAGCTAGTGCCCACCTTGTTAAATTCTCCCCCCATAATACGGTTGTTTCATTAACAATGGCAGTGTCTTGAAAATCTGTCCCTGCTATTTGCGACTGATAACTTTGCCATTGGGCTTCTTGTTCTTGTAAGTTGCGTTTAGAGCTGACGCCATTTTCGTAGAGTTCTTTTTGGCGCATAAAGTTTTGTTCTGCTTGTTTTAGTTTGGCTTTAATATTATTGCGTTCTGCTGAAATTAATTGGTAGCGGTTTCTAAGTGCTAATAGGGCTTGTAGGTTAATGACTTTGCCGTGTGCAATAAATTCTTCATTGTATGTACTGGAATCAAGCTTTATGGTTCTGATGCTCGATGCATTTTGTAATGCTATATTGAGTTTTATAGTGCCGTGATGAGTAAAGTTTTGAGGTTTTATTTGTGGCTTATCATCATCGTCAATGGCAAAGGAACTGATAGGCAATGTGGCTAGAATAAAGCAAACCAATAACAGAGCATTCATTCGGAGTGTTTTTAAAAAGGCGGTTAAATAACAGTATTTTTTGTATTATCGCATTATTTTGATGTTATCCGTAATGCGTCATAAAAGGGAGACATAAAAAAACCCTGACTGATTGCTCAGCCAGGGTTTTTTAATCGAATTATTTAAAAACTTCGATTATTTGTTAGGTAATGCAAATACGGTAAATGCACCACCTTGCTTAGTGAAAGAACCCAAGCTTGCGTAAGCGCCGTTAGCACCTAAACCTTCTTGTGAAATTTTCAAAGCAATTTTTTCTAACTCAGCTTTTTTAACTGGATCAGTTTCAGCCGCTGCTTTTTCTTGTGCAGCTTCTAATTGTTTACCGAAATCAGTTGCGATACCGATACCAGCCCAGCCGCCAATACCTGAAAGAACACCAACGTATTGTTTACCGTTGTAAGTCCAAGTATTTACGTTACCGATGATGCCTGATGGAGTTTTGAATTTATATAATTCTTTACCCGTTTTAGCATCAACCGCTTTTAAGTAACCTTCTAAAGTACCGTAGAATACTACGCCACCAGCAGTTGCTACAGAACCTGACCAAACAGAGAATGGTTCTTTGTTAGACCAAGCGATTTTACCAGTTTTAGCGTCATACGCAGTAAACTGACCTAAGTTAGTTGTACCATCTGGTTTGCCAGTTAAAACGTCAGCGCCAGCAGGTAACATGTCTAAAGTAGCACCTACATAAGGTTGACCAGCAGTATATGAAACTTCGAATGGTTCGTAGTTCATACATAAGTGGTTACCAGAAATGTAGAATAAGCCAGTTTGTGGAGAGTAAGAAACCGGTTGTTGGTTTTTACTACCTAATGCAGCAGGACATACACCGTCAGTTCTAACGTCTTCACCGTTTTGTTCAGTCGAGTATTTAGAAACAACTTGTGGACGACCTGTATTCATGTCAACGTGTGTTGCCCAGTTGACTGATTTGTCGAATTTTTCAGCAACTAATAATTCACCCGTTTCACGATCTAAAGTGTAACCAAAACCGTTACGGTCGAAATGCACGATAGTTTTGTGTAATTTACCTTTAACTTCTTGATCAACTAAAACAGTTTCGTTGATACCGTCAAAGTCCCACTCATCATGTGGAGTCATTTGGTAAACCCATTTAACAGCACCAGTGTCTGCATCACGAGCCCATAAAGACATAGACCATTTATTGTCGCCTGGACGTTGTACAGGGTTCCAAGTAGATGGGTTACCTGATCCGTAATAGATCAAGTTTAATTTAGGATCGTAACTTGTCCAACCCCAAGTAGTACCACCACCGATTTTCCATTGATCACCTTCCCAAGTTTTAATACTTGAGTTTGCGCCAACTGGAGCTACTTTACCGTTTTCCCAAGTAGTTGTTTTGCTTGGATCGATTAAAGTGTCTTTATCAGGTCCAATGCTATAACCTTTCCAACGTAATTTACCCGTGTTGATGTCATAAGCCGCTAAGAAACCACGTACTCCAAATTCACCACCAGAAATACCAGTTAAAACAGTGTCTTTAACGACTAAAGGGGCGTTAGTGTTGGTCATACCTAATTTAGGATCACCGTTTTGAACGCTCCATACTCTTTTACCTGTTTTTGCATCTAATGCAGTTAACACAGTGTTAGATTGTTGTAAGAATATTTTGCCTTCACCGTAAGCTAAACCACGGTTAACTGTATCGCAGCACATAACTGGGATAGTAACGTCAGCATCTTGTGTAGGAGTAAACTCCCAGATAACTGATTGAGTTTTTTGATCAAGAGCGTAGACAGTATTAGGGAATGGAGTGTGAATGTAAATGACACCATCAACAACTAATGGACCACCTTCATGGCCACGTAATACGCCTGTAGAGAAAGTCCAAGCTGGTTGTAGGTTTTTTACGTTATCTGCAGTGATTTCGTTAAGAGTACTATAACGAGTGCCGGCGTAATCGCCACCCCAAGTTGCCCAGTTAGCTGGATCTTTTGTAAGAGTGTCAACACCACTGTTAGCTGAGGAAATTGCTGGTGCAGCTAATAATGCAGCAACACTTGTAGCAAGCAGCCAACTTTTTAAAGGCTTCTTCATATTTATTTCTCCTGGTATTTTGTTAATTAGACAAAATACTGATTATGATTTTTTAGACTAATATTAGTTTTTTGGTTGATTTAATTGAATGCAATTTAGTCATACCAAGACACTAGATTTAATGATTTTGCATAAAATGTCAAATATTAATATATATCTGTGCATTTTAATGGCTATTAATAGCGGATACTATACTCAATATAAATCTTATAAATGCAATAATTAACATATAGTTATGCGTTTTATAGGGTAATTATTTGGTAACCTTGATTATTCCAAGATAAAACACTTCCGGTATTTTTGTTCCATGCAGCCAACACAAAGCGTTGAGCTGAAATAGTGTTGATCACAATGTTATGCACATTAGGTCGATGAGTGTGACCATGAATTAATCGATAACAATGGTACTCAAGCATTTTTTCTGCGACAGTATTTTGATTGACATCCATAATGTCGGATGATTTCTTTCGCTTATGAAAATAACTGCGTAGACGATACCAACGGGCTGCTATCAAACGTAATAAAAGAGGCTTTGATAACACATTGTTTTTCCAGGCTTCTGTGTGTGATTTAATGCGAAAGGCTTGATAAGCTAAATCATCAGTACACAGCAAGTCTCCATGCGTAATGAGTGTTGGTGTGCCAAATAAATCAATGACAACATAATCATCCAATAATATGACCCCCGTGTCTTCACAAAAGCGTTGTCCTAGTAAGAAGTCCCGATTTCCTGGTTGTAAAAATACTTGCACGCCTGATTGGACTAATTCTTTAAGTTGCGTACGAATTTTATTATTGGGTGGAGTCGGGTCGTCATCACCTATCCAAGCATCAAATAGATCTCCCAAGATATACAGAGCGTTTGCCTGAGATGCCCTGTACTTTAAAAAGTCCAAGAAGCGCTGCGTGATTTCTGGTTTCTCTAAGCCAATATGTAAATCCGAAATAAATAAAATATCTTGCTGCAATTAATTATCCTCAGGACTGGGAATGAGGTTGTTAGGTATCCAAATGGATACCTAACTATTCTGGATATTAAGGTTTTAATACTTCAGCATGAGTGATAATGATGTTTTCGGTAGGAACATCTTGATAGGGTCCTTTTGAGCCTGTTGCTTGTTTAGCCATCGCATCAACGACATCTAATCCTTCAACGACTTCGGCGAAAACAGCATAGCCCCAACCACTCGCATTTTTACCAGTGTGATTTAAAAAGGTATTATCTTTGTAGTTAATAAAGAATTGTGCAGTAGCAGAGTTAGGATCGTTTGTTCTAGCCATTGCCACTGTACCGCGTTTGTTAAGCAAGCCGTTGTCCGCTTCATTTTTGATGGGAGCTAGCGTGGGTTTTTGTTCAAAATTCACATCAAACCCGCCACCTTGAGCCATAAAACCTGGAATAACGCGATGAAAAATTGTACCGTTATAGAATCCTTGATTAACATAAGCTAAAAAGTTTTCTGATGAAATCGGTGCTTTTTCAGAATTTAATTGAATAGTAATTTCACCCAAGGTGGTGGTTAGTTTTACTTTGGTTGGTGCATTTGACATGGTTTTTTCCGTTGAAAAAGAAAGTGTTGAAGTTAACATTAACATTATAAAAATGATCATTTTACGCATCTTAAGATCCTTTAAGCTGAGATACATATTAGATTTTATGTGTTTTTATCTTGAAAGAGAAGTGTACGCTTGGTAAATTGTACCGATTTGTCGCTTAGTAAGCTTAATAAATAGCTATTGAGGAACTTGCAAAACTCTCCTATTGAAAACAGAGTCAGTTAGTTTTAACGCGATTTGAGCTATTTTTTTAGAGAGAAAACGCCCTTTTCGGTTAAAAGCCGGAAAATGCGTCGTTTTTATAAAATTTAGGGCATAGCTA
>CAIQNQ010000236.1 GCA_903873165.1 uncultured Methylococcaceae bacterium
AAAAGGAGTAAAGCTGGGTAAAAATGCCTTTAAAGCTTTGAGCAACCGGATAGATCGGGATACCTTACTGCCAAAATACTATGTGACTATACAACCTCAAATTTAAGAAAATTAAATGGGGTTATTTTTTGCGAGTTACCTCAGGTCCATCGTATTTACTTAGAAGATTATCAAGACCGAACTGACTTATCACCTTCACTTGAATTTATTCACTTGATTGTCAGTGATAAAGAACAGACAATAAGTCGAGCCAAAGATTTAGCAGAGCGACTTGATAAAGTAGATGTAGAAGGTTTGGATCTTATTGAAACTATTTTGGTTTATAAGTTACCGCACTTAAGCCGCGAGGATTTTAATATCTAAAGGCATTCTAGCGATTTGTGTTGTTGCGCGTATCAACGTTACGAATGGAATCAAAACCTCTTCGGGTGTTAAACCACCGTGAACTAATTCAGTATGTTGTAATAACAGCGTAATTTCAATCGTCATAGTGTCCACCGATAGCAAAAATAAAAATTGACTGTTTATCAAAACGATAAATTAATCTATCTTTATCGGATAATCGCCGTGACCATAAGCCCGTTAAATTATGCTTAAGGGGTTCTGGCTTGCCTAAACCATAACATGGGTCATTTCTCAGTAGCTCTTTTAAAATCTGACACAAGCGTTCATGCTGTTTTTTATCTTTTTGCCGCAACGCTTCATAAGCTTCCCATGTTTTACCTTCAAATACCAACGATCTCATGCAATTCCTCTGCTGTTGGTTGATAACCTGTTTGTTGTTGATGCGTTTGTTGAGACAAAGCGATTTGCTGCATTAATACTTTGTTTTGTAAAATATAGTCAGTTTCATCAATGTCGTCTTCAACAATAATTAGTATTTCAACTTTTTTCCCTTTTAAGAAAGGTAAGGGTTGGCTGAGATTAATTTGTTGTGGATTATCTAGTGTCAGTATTTCTTTATAAGCGTACATAATTTATCTCCTAGTCACTTTAGCCGAAGAAGACACTATAGGTAACACGATAATTTCGGATTCCGTGCATCCCACAAATTCAGACGGTAGATCAAATTGAACGTGTAAATTACTAAGCCATTGAATAGTTCGATGTGCATACATGATATATTCCTTGATTAAATTATTGATAAAAACAGTTAATTAAAGCCAAGTATCTTGGCCGTCCTGCAGTAATAATAATAGCGTTTTATCGGGTGTACAAAGTTCGGCAAATGATACCGATTCTAAATTCACCTACTCATTGAAATTGAAATAAGCATTTTTAGTTAATTCTGAAAAAAACCAATAGTGCTACAATTATTTGTAATGACTATAATAACCTAATCTTTTACAACTTTTGTTTGATATGGATAAAGAAACAATAGACATTTACAACCGAGATGCTGAAAGTGTCGCTCAATTGCATTCAACACTAATCCCTCTTCGAGTTTATGATTTAATCAACCAGTATTTCATTAAAAATACAGCTACCTTAGATATTGAGTGTGGAATCGGAACGACTTGATAAAATTGACGTAGATGGATTGGATCTTATTGAAACTATTTTGGTTTATAAGTTACCGCACTTAAGCCGCGAGGAGATTAAACAAATGTTATCTGTATTATGAAGTTAAATTACAAGACACCCGCTTTTTTCAAGAAATATCCGCAGAAGAACGCAAACTGGGTCATGTCAGACTTAGAAACATGGTTAGCTGATCATATCAGAAAGCCCACCCACTAAAACCACACATCACTCTTTATGTCGATGAATAATATTTTAGTCAATGCTATATTACTCAGCTAGATCCGTTAACCAACAAGCCATTGCCAGAACACTTTATGACTCACCCGATCTATCTTGATTACGCCGCCACAACACCCATGGCGCCAGAAGTCGCTTTAGCAATGGCTCAATGTTTAACCTTAGAAGGTGACTTTGCAAACCCGGCATCTTTACAACATAGCCTTGGCGAACGCGCTTATCACTTAGTCGAAACCGCCCGTTCTGACATCGCAGAGCTGTTAAACTGCAAAGCCAATGATCTTGTCTTTACCTCCGGTGCAACGGAAGCCAATAACCTCGCCTTAAAAGGACTCGCCTTTAGTCCACAAAACACCCGTAAACATATTGTTACCTCGGCTACAGAACACAAAGCCATCTTAGACACTTGCCACTCTTTTGCCACTCTTTAGAAACCCAAGGCTTTACCGTCACCTACTTAAAACCTGATCAAAACGGCCTCCTTAACCTTGAAACACTCTTAAACGCCCTTACGCCAGATACCTTTTTAGTGTCCTTAATGCACGTCAACAATGCGGAAATTGTCAATGTAGTTGTCGCCTCGACGGTTAAAACTTACGCTACTTTTCTTGTCTGTATATCTCTATCTTTGGCATTACCTTCTTTTGTTTTATCAGGGTTAAGATGAACTTTTTCGGCTCTTTGCCAATTCCGAG
>CAIQNQ010000237.1 GCA_903873165.1 uncultured Methylococcaceae bacterium
AATTCAACCGCGTTGATCTAAAAGTACATAATCAAAAGCAAGAAATAATCATCATCGAAATACAATATGATCGAGAATATGATTACTTACAGCGCATATTTTATGCGGTCTCTAAAATAGCCCTAGAACACATGGAAGATAATAGTTCTTACGCTAGTATCACTAAAGTTATCTCCATTAACATCCTTATGAAACTGCCAGAAGATGAACAAAAAGCCTACGAGCATTATAAAGACGACTTGCGATACCAAGCCAGTATGTTTGAGTCTTCTTTTGGTGATGGTTATTATGAAGGCAAAGCGATAGGGATGGAGCAAGGTTTCGGAACAGGGGATACAAAAAAGAATGCTTCAATGCCTGGAACAATCCACAAAATCAATCGCCTTAAAACTACTTCAGAAAGGTGAAAGCACCGAAAACATAGCCGATCTCAGTGGAAGAAGTTGGGGTAGAGGTCGTTTAACGAATGGTGGGATCGACCCCGATACCTAACCTGACTCACTTGGACTGGCCCGTACCCCAGATTGTATCACTTATCTTGCAAGTAGAACGCACGGTAAAGAGACCCATAGAGGATCATCCAGTCCGCCACCCCAATTTCTTTCATGTGCGATTCGGAATGGCTGGCCGTACTGGCACGCTTTGGGCTGGTACGTGGCAGTTTCATACCGCCTAAAGATTTGCGCGAGTTGCGACTGGTTTCGCGTTATCGCCGCAAACTCTCGGCCATGTTGACCAGCGAAACCAACCGGCTACATAAGACACTAAACGATGCCGGTATCAAGCTGGGGGCGGTGGTGTCTGACGTAAAGCTAAGGGGTGCGCCTGTCACGGAAGATTGGCGAAGCAAAACTGGCGACACATCACGCCCTGCATGAAATGGCACTGTTGTGCATCTGCCATCAGGGTGACGAAACTGCTTGTGTGAACCGCGTTGCCGAAGTTCCAAGAACCCTAATGCTTCAAGCAATGTGACAACTTCGCGGGGCTTTAGAACAGGAAGATGCCCCATATTTAGGCAACAACTACATTTTGAGTGCCGATAAACTCGGCCTCCATTATCGGTTCGCCATCTTCAAGCAGCATTTCAAGCACTTCTCGAAGATTCTGATTTAGTTCATCCAAAGTTTCCGCTTGTGTGTGTGCACCTTGAAATCCAGGGATAAAACCAACATAAAATCCCGTATCCTGACATCGTTCAACAATTGCCGTATAACTTCTCATGCTAACTAACTCCCAAGTTGTTACAAATACTATCCGCAAGATAATACGCCAAAACATAAATGACTACAAACCCAGAACGACTAACGCCAAGCTCCGCTGGAACGTTGAGTTAGACGTGTTTGTAATTTGTTGGGATTCGTACATCACCCTAACCATCATGCTTAGGTAATATTCAAATCACGAATATAAGCTTTAATTCCCGCTTTCATTGCTCCTTCTATAGTTCCGTCTATATACTCGCCTCCTGGAAACATCCACTCGTCAGGGTCATATTGGTTTTTGCTATATTTGTATATTGCAAATTCCCAATCATCTATTCCACCGTTATATTTCAAGCGGCAAATAGAACCAATCTTTCCATAATCGTTAAAATCCAAAAAAAGACTGCTTCCTTTGTATCGAGTTAGGTAATGGCGATTCGGTTTATTTATGATTTGCTCATTAAACTTTTGGACGATTTCATTTGCTTGTTTTTTTATATCTTCGGGAATACTTTTTTTAATCATATTTAACCAAATCAAAGCGTTGATTTTTCAGCGTCTAACGTAATATATACGACATTAATTGTCGTATAATAATTGTAAATGGTCGTATAATCATGATCAATTAATATAACCTGTTGTTTATGCTAGCCAGAGCGTAAATGAGTGCGACAAAGCATGCAAACAAATACGACACCCACACAACCGAAAAATTACTCGATCAAGTACGCGACAAGATTCGCTTCAAGCACTATAGCTTGAGTACTGAGAATACCTATCTTTCGTGGATTAAGCAATTTATTTTATATCACGGTAAACGTCATCCGGTCAATATGGGTGCCGCCGAAGTGGAGGCGTTTTTAACCTATCTTGCTACCCAGCGTCAGGTATCCAGTTCGACTCAAAATCAGGCGTTATCCGCGATACTTTTTTTATATCGCGAGGTACTGGCAATCACTTTGCCGTGGCTTGATAATTTTGAACGCTCAAAAAAACCACGGCGCTTGCCTGTGGTGTTGACGGTTCCGGAAGTGCAGGCATTGCTGCGGGAAACTGCGTTTGCCCCGGCTCCGATCAATCTGATTATTAAACTGTTGTACGGAACCGGGATGCGCTTGATGGAAGCTGTGCGGCTGCGCGTTAAGGATGTGGAATTGGCCCGAAAAGAGATTATCATACTGCGAAATTATCGGGGTCAGAGTTAGTTATTTACAAAATAAATCGTTTTTATTACTTAAGTCAATCAATCAGCGGTTAGCACATTTCAACCGATCAGCAAACAAGTATTAGAAAGTTTTACATGGTGGTATTTGTGTTAAGGTGGTTGAGCCATATCACTCTTAATTGATTTCGCGGATTCAACTCCGAAGTACAATTCCAGTAATCATGCAGGCTTAACGATGTCAAGCATGACCGCTTTAATATTTTCATCCCATATAACAATGTGTACCCTAATTTCCAATTAAAAACATTGGGTTATTGTATAAAGAAAGCTACAATTCAGGTACTATCTGGATTAATCTCTATAACTACTCAATTGTCAAATATGAACACTAACATAAATAACGAAAATACCGATCTTGTTTTTTCTTTAATTAAAAAATTTAGTCAGAAAGATTATACGCAGATAAAAAATGTCTCTATTGATATTAAATCAAATGAGGCATCGTATAAATTAATAAGATTGAATGATGAGCAGTATTCTTTGCTTTCTCAAAATACGCTTCAAATTGATACTGATTACGATCAATTATTGTATCTTAACGCTGATTCAACACTTATCTACCCAAGTTTTTCAAGAATGTATGTCTCATTAAAAAGCTTTTTTGGAGAGAGTGGCCGATTTTACGATGACGGGAAAGGTTCATTTTCATTTCCATTTGTCATTAATTTTCAAAAAGGTGAAGAAGAGTTTAGTTATTTGTTGAATATCAGTAGCATGAGATCATGTATAGAGTGCAGAATAAGTAAATTAATTTTAGCTGATGATGTGAGTTTTGATAGGGGACTAAGCCATAATCCATTTAATGAACTACCAAGACAAGAAATTAAATTTATTATTAATTACTTAGCGGGCTTTCTTACTGGATATTTTAAAAGCATCGCACATTCGTATGGAGAGCGCTTTTTCAAAGTAGTGGGATCAAATCATATTTTATATGGTTTTAATGAGGGGCGTTTTTTTGATAACTATTATGAAACACAAGAAGAATTTTATGCGGCAATTGAAGAGCTAAAAGCTTAAATCTATGAACATATCGCCTTAAAACTACTTCAGAAAGGTGAAAGCACAAAAAACATAGCCGATCTCACCGGATTAAGCATAGTTGAAATAGAAAGCCTAAGATGAAACTACTTGAAAAAAGCCACACCAATACAACAATGTTGAAGGTCAATCTAATATCGTTTAACCTCAATTCGATATTCTTTCCTATCGATATAGATTTGTTAAAGTAAACATCAAATTTGATCCATTACAAAACACATTTTTAGCGGGGCGACTCGATATTAAACTCACCCGATAAAACAATGTTGAAGGACGAAATAACAATCTTTAAGGACGAAACACCCATCAATCGCGCCATCTAAATTCAAGCAACCTGTATTCAATATCGTTGCACATAAATACATGCTTCTGGGATGCTGAAGCAATTTTTCTTAGGGAGAATCAAACATTGAGGCGACTTAAAATAGATTCAAACCAAGCGAAATAGATTCGAGCCAGCCGAAAACAATATCGTTTCGGTCTGATTCAATATCGTTTAGGGGCGGTTCAATGTCGTATTTGGCTAAGTTTTTGGCCTCTCGGCAGATTAAAACACTATCACAGTCATATAACTAACATTGCCATTTAAATTTGTTATCCCTATAATCAAACCAACACCCTCCTATAATTCCTTAAACACCACATTCACTCTAACGACTATTTAACACGATGAATTACATTGCCATAAAGATGCTCATGGGTGATAAAGGTAAATATATTGGCATTATCATGGGGCTGACCTTTGCCTCGCTCATTATGACCCAACAACCGGCCATATTTGTGGGCTTAATGTCCCGCTCTTATAGCTTTATATCCGATCTTGGCCTACCTGATATTTGGGTAATGGATACTAAAGTACAATTTGTTGATGATATTAAACCCTTACAAGATACCGAACTTTATCGGGTCAGAGGTATTACAGGCGTGGAATGGGCTATGCCCTTATACAAAGGTTTACTTAAAGCCAGATTGACGGATGGCACTTTTCAGACCTGTAATGTGATTGGTTTAGATGACGCCACCTTAATAGGCGGCCCACCAACTATGCTAGAAGGTACCTTAGAAGATTTAAGACGCAGTGACAGCGTCATAGTGGATATTGACGGTGCTACTGAAAAACTGGGCAAGCCCTCGCCTATTCCAGGAGGCAAACCTATTCCGCTAAAAATTGGCGACAACTTAGAACTCAACGATCGCCGTGCCATCGTGGTCGGCATCGCTAAATCTACGCGCACCTTTCAATCTCAACCTATGGTCTATACCACTTATAGCCGTGCTAAAAGCTATGCTCCGAAAGAGCGTAAACTGTTATCCTTTATCTTGGTTAAGACCAAAGCGGGTCAAGATGCCCACGAACTCACCGAACGCATTAAACTAAACACCGGACTAGCCGCTTACACTCAAGCCGAATTTAAAGAACTCACCTATCAATACTTCATGCACAACACCGGCATCCCCATTAACTTTGGCATTTCCATCACCTTGGGCTTTATTGTCGGCGCGGCAATTGCGGGACAAACTTTTTACAACTTTACCCTAGAAAATATCCGCCAATTTGGGGTATTAAAAGCCATGGGCACCAGTAACCTGACCTTACTCAGAATGATTTTATTGCAAGCCGTGTTAGTCGGCAGTATTGGTTATGGCTTAGGCGTAGGCCTCACTGCGCTATTTGGTTATGCCACACGACACACAATTTTAGCGTTTAAATTTCCTTGGCAATTATTAGTCTTTAGTGGTGCGGGCGTCAGTATCATCTGCATATTTGCCGCCTTAATCAGCATGATTAAAGTGTTTCGCTTAGAACCCGCCATCGTTTTTAAAGGCTAAAGCATGAGTTTAGCTGTACGTTGCCAAAACCTAACCAAAACCTACGACACGGGTGGTCAAATCGTAACCGCCCTCAGTAATATCAACTTAGATATCCCCATGGGAGAATTGATGATGTTAGTCGGCCCTTCTGGGTGTGGAAAAACCACCTTAATATCAGTCATTGCTGGCATTCTTGATCAAGACAGTGGTATTTGCGAATTATTTGGCGAAAACCTCCAACGCCTGTCTAGCAAAGAAAAGCTAAAGTTTAGGGCAAAACATATTGGCTTTGTTTTCCAAGCGTTTAATTTACTACCCGCACTCAATGCCGCAGAAAATGTCGCTATTCCACTCATTATTAATGGTATGAATCGGCATCTGGCAGTCCGCAAAGCCATTGAATTATTAAGTCAAGTAGGTTTGGGGGAGCGCTGGACGTCTTTGCCCTCGCAACTGTCGGGTGGTCAACAACAACGCGTTGCTATTGCACGAGCGTTGATTCATAACCCTAGACTGATCGTTTGTGATGAACCGACCAGTGCTTTAGATCATGAAACCGGACTAAATGTCATGCACTTACTTAAATCCGTAGCCTTACAAAATGATCGCTCATTGGTCATCGTAACGCATGATGCGCGTATTTTTGAATTTGCCGATCAAGTGGCCGAAATGGATGATGGTCATATTATTAATGTAAAAAACGCCCCTCTTAGGACTTAAGCTAACATGATAAAATTTAACTACAAATTACCTCTATTAGCCGCCGTGGGATTAGGTTTTGCCATCTTTACTGTCATCAACAGCAATAAACCCACACCGATTGCTCCCGCTGTCACAGATCCCGCCTCAGCACCCTATAAAAGCTTTATTGCTGGTTCTGGCATCGTAGAAGCGCAGAGTAGAAACATTGAGATAGGCACGCCCTTACCCGGTATCGTCAAAACCTTAAACGTAAAAGTGGGCGACAAAGTTAAAGCTGGCGCGGCTTTATTTAGTATTGATGATCGCGATACCCGTGCCACACTTGCCATAAAGCAAGCGGATTTAACTAAAGCCAAAGCCGATCTATTAATAGCAAAAGCCACCTTGGAAGATGCTCGCACCCTCAATAATCTAGCGACAGCCGTGACCGATCGCCGCGCCATTAGCGCAGAAGAGTTGTTAAAACGGCACAATACCGTATCGATAGCTCAAGCCAGATTAGAAAGTGCCCATGCTTTTATTCAACAAGCAGAAGCCAATCTGGCTGATACCCAAACCACTTTAAACCGCTTAACCATACTGGCGCCCGTCGCTGGTGACGTGCTGCAAGTTAATATCCGCCCGGGTGAATTCGCGCAAGCGGGTAGTGTTAACCCTGCCCTGTTAGTGCTTGGTAATTTAGATCAAGTGCATGTTCGCGTAGATATTGATGAAAACGATGCCTGGCGTTTTGATAAAACCCGTAAAGCGGTGGCCTTTTTGCGCGGCAATAGAAGCTTTGAGGTTAATCTTGAACTCGCTTACGTAGAACCGTATGTGATTCCTAAAAAATCGTTAACGGGGGATAGTAACGAACGGGTTGACACTCGCGTTTTACAAGCGTTGTATCGCTTTGACCGCAAACAATTACCTATCTTTGTCGGTCAACAAATGGATGTATTTATCGAAGCACCCGACTATATTGCCCAAAAAGGCCCTGCATCATGATAAAAACAGCTCTCTGCCTAGCCATAGGACTTGCTTTAAGTAGCTGTTCCGTAGGACCCAATTACCAAGCACCCAACCCCAGTGTTCCCAAACAATGGTCTAGTACACTTAGCTCACCAGAAAATCCGGCACAAACCAGTGCAGAAGCCTGGTGGACGGCCTTTAACGACCCGATTCTCAACCAACTTATTCGCGATGCGCTCGTAGAAAACCTGGACTTAAAACAAGCCCTATTGCGCGTTAAAGATGCTCGCACACAACGTTGGATTACGATCACTGCGGGGTTGCCCTCGTTAACGGCTAAAAGCTCTGAAACTCAACGCTTTAATAATTTCCCGACAGGCTCACAAACGACTTCTGGTAGCAGTGTAGGCGCAGGCAGTCAGGTGATGAATATATTCCAAATGGGCTTTGATGCCCAATGGGAACTGGATATCTTTGGTGGTGAAAGACGCGCCATTGAAGCAGCCGATGCCAATATTGACAGTGAAATTGAAAACAGCCGACAAATACTAGTCACTTTATTAGCCGAGGTAGCGCGTAACTACATCCAGTTGCGCAACTATCAACAACTCACGGTTATTACTCAAAACAATTTAGCCTCACAACAAGAAACCGTACAACTCACCAAGATTAGGCAACAAGCCGGCTTTGTGAGTTTTTTAGAAGTGGCCCAAGCAGAAGCTCAAGCAAAAAATACCGCAGCAGCTCTGCCTAATTACGATACGATTATTAAGCAATCTATCCACAGCCTGAGTATTTTGCTGAATAAAGCACCCAATGCCTTAAGCCAATTATTAACAAAGTCTGCGCCAATTCCAAGTTTAAGCAACCCAACGCTTACCAGCTTACCTTCTGAGCTTTTGCAGCGCAGACCGGATATTCGCTTAGCAGAACGCTTGGTGGCCAAAGCCAGTGCTAACATTGGTGTGGCAACGGCAGACTTATACCCGCGCTTTAATCTGGCGGCTTTTATTGGCTTACAAAACACAAAAATATCGGACTTCACCCCCATCAGTAAGTCGTGGTCTAGTGCATCGACCGTCACTTTACCTATCTTTAACTGGGGTAAAATAAACGCCAACATCAAGAGTAAAAAACTACAACATGATGTGATCTTTATCGATTATGAAAAAACCGTATTAACCGCTTTTAAAGAAGTAGAAGACAATTTGATTGCCTATCAAAATGAACTTCAGCGCAATCAAGCACTCAGCACTGCAGTGGACAGTAGCCAATTAGCCCTAGAAATGGCCAACGAACGTTATCATAAAGGCTTAACTATGTTTCTGGATGTTTTACAAACTCAAGAAGCACTGTATCAAGCCCAAAGGAATCTGGTGGATAGTCAGGCGCAATTAGCCGTTGATTTAGTAGCACTCTATAAAGCCCTAGGCGGCGGCTGGCAAAACCAAGCCAGTGTAAGCAAAGATAACTTGTTAAAATCTTGAGCCGCTTGTCAATGCGTAGCCTTATAAAAGTAGTGATCGGGTATTTTGTTGCCATCACCGTTTTTCCCGTGCTGGTATTCAAATTTATACCCGTGCCCACTAGCACCTTTATGCTCTATCGACATTATGAGGATTTAATAAACGAGCAAACCTTTCAAGCAATCGATTATCAATGGGTTAGTACCCACAATGTATCGCCCAATGCCATTGCTGCCGTCATAGCCTCTGAAGATCAACTGTATTATGAGCACTTTGGCTTTGACCTAAACTCTATTAAAGCCGCCGCTAATGCCTATTTACACGGCAGCCGAAAGTTAAGAGGTGCCAGCACCATCACCCAACAAGTCGCTAAGAACCTATTCTTAACACCGGCTAAAAACTTTTTCCGTAAAGGTCTTGAAGCCTGGTTTACCTTATTAATCGAAACATTCTGGTCAAAAGACCGGATTATGCTGGTGTACTTAAATATCGCCGAATTTGGTGATCACCTATTCGGTATAGAAGCCGCCAGCCAACGCTATTTTAATATCTCAGCCAAAAACCTAAGTCGCTCACAAGCAGCAATACTCGCCGCCACCTTGCCAAACCCGATAAAACTAAGAGCCGATAAACCTTCTGGCTATGTACTAAGCCGCCAAAGCTGGATACTCAGACAAATGCACTAGGCTTAAATCGTCACGCATACTCAACCCAAAGTCGCAAGCGGGGCGACAAAGGTGATTTTTGGTGGGAATTAAGGGCTTGTGCTTATTATGAGAAATTTGCAAAGCTTAAGATTTTTTACCCAGACATTGGTGGAAACTGGCCACCATCACCGAATTAGCCTCTGAAGCGGTTAAAGCGTTTAAATTGAAAAAATCCGAAACATTAAAAATTAACTTAACCGATCCAACTCAACAAGATAGCTGGGAAAAATACCTCAAAGACAACACTAAACAGTGGCAAGACTACAGTCAAACTATCAAGAGCTTAGAACAGCAAATCAATACCGCCGTCTATGCGTTATTTAAATTGACTTCCGAAGAAATAAAACTGATCGAACATCAATAAAAAGTTTTAGACGGGCAATAGCTCCCGCTGTAATTGAATACATAACCAAGCGGCTAACACGCCCAGCAACCAACGCCCGCCCATTTCGCAAAACACCATCCAATCAATAAACCAAGGCTCTGGCCTTGGTTTATCAGCTGTTAAAGCAATATCTTGTAAAGAAATTTCTAGCATAGCCAATAAATGCGTAGGCAAAATTGCCAGTATCACTAAAACAGCTGACACCAATCCTAATATGATCAGTAAACCACGCTGTTGCCATCTTTGAACTGGCCAAACAAATAAAATGGAGCCTTCAATTACCATCGGCACCAAAATATGCAGCAAGTGGGTCGATGCTTTTAAATCAGTACCCGGTGGAATAAATTGTTTGGCGTTCAAGTATATGGGGCGTAATGTCCACGCGGATAATTCAATCGAGGCATCAAGTTGGGATTGCACAGAGTCTGACAGCTTCAAGCTATGCGAAAAGTCAGGAGCCAGAGCAGACATCACCGCCTTAAGCAACGGAAATAAAGCTTTTATCATTCCATCGCCAAAATACCAAACCAACACTGACAAGACCGACCAGGCTAGTATGCCTTTCAGAATGAGATGCCTCAAATCACGCGGGTTCATAAGTCTTGTTTAAAGAGCCGAATGCCCACCAGGCAAAATAAGATCCACCGACAATAACCATAAGGGTGGGTGCCAAATATGTATGAATCAATGAAAACCACTCAGAATGGTAAGCGACTACGAAATACAAGACGATGATACGTATGAGATTAATCATAGATATCAGAATGATACCTAGCATCAGACCAATCAGTTTTCTAATTAATTTTGCCGGAAAAGCTAATATCGCTGAAATGACTAAAAACAGTACGCCGGCACCATCACAACCGCGCACAATCTCAAGGTTTGCGTTAACTGAAATCAAATGATTTTGTTGAGCGACTACATTTTCTAACGGGGCGATAAAATTGATAACATCAGCACAAATCGTTACAACCCCATAATAGTAAATGACATTAATAAACAAATCGACTGGAATTTGAAAGTATCCAAAATCGAGAAGCACATAAAAACCAATAAACAGAATTATCTGTTGCCATTCTTGTCGCTTAGTCATTGGGTATCAATAACGCGGACGATAGCCACGGGAAGTATCAATTTTATTTACCATAGTTGCAGCACCGGCACTCGTATCAAACAGTAAATTAAGTTCAATATTGCCAAAAACACCATTGTAACCATCTACAGCGATTTTATAAACTGTTCCCGCTAGTGACTTAAAACTTAAACCACTGGTTCGATTTTCACTGCCATCATCATCATTAACGGCTACAGAATTTAACGTGCTCATAGTTGATCCGGTATATACGGCTAAGAGCGTGTCAAAACTACTTCTGTGTGTATCGATACTGACATAACCAGTTGCCGGCGCTGTCCACTCAAACCAAACTGATTTGCCACCCGCATTGCCAGCATGATTGGGCTCGCCTACTTCTTTAGTGGCAGACTGATTGGTTGTAGTGGCATTGGCAGTGGTAATTGTTTGCTTAGTCGTTCCAACTAACACGGTATTACTTGTTAAACTGTCATTTGAAGCAGTAATTGAACCCAAAGCGGCTAACACATTAATACGCGGAAACACTTTACTATTACGTGTATCAGTCACCGATACACCCGTTGTCGTTAATCTTGATAAAGTACTAGCAGGCGTATCTAAAGGTCTTGCACCATGTAATATGGCAACAGCAGCAGCAACATGAGGCGTCGCTTGTGAGGTTCCGCTCATGGTAATGCCGGCTGCGGTAATTTCAGAACCCGGTGCAAGTACACTTAAATAGGAGGCAGAATTGGAAAAACAGGTGACTTTATCTGCTGCGGTCGTTGTATCATTACACCCAACACCCCAATTTGCTGCGCCAATATTACTATCATAAACCGCACCGACCGAAACGGCTTTGGGTGTACACGCTGGCCCAGAAATTCCATTGGTAAAGTTCTCGTTTCCTGACGCGATGACTGTCAAAATACCTTGTGTATAGGCATTTGCAATAGGGGTAACATACGGATTATTGCTCGTACTTGCGCACGGAGTAGTATTTTTAACACTATCGCCAAGACTCATGCTAATCGAAGCAATGTTATAAGTAAGCTGATTAGCTAACGCCCAATTAAAGCCTTGCAGAATAACCGAATCAGATGCCCCCGTGCCATCAAAAACATCAAAAACAGCCAATTGAGTGCCACGAGCAATACTAGCAACAACACCTGAAACATTAGTACCGTGCCCATCATCATCTAAGGAATTATCCTGTGTCGCAAAATCTTGAGCAACTTTTACTCGACAGCTTGCCGGTGTACCTGGAGCAGTACAACTACCAAAATCACTCAACTTATAATTCACTCCTGTATCAAGGATAACAACCATCGTATTAGAGCCATTGAAACCTGTTTGGGTAAAAGCTTCTGGAGATTTAATTAATGGCGCACTTTGGAGTTCATTTACAAGGATTAAGAAGTACTCATTCAATAATGTAATGTTATAATATAACAACCATAAAATTGAATCAAGATACTGGGTACGTTACTTTTATTGGTATCGAGTAAATATTTCAGAATCTGGATTTGGTAAATGTAGACATGCGCTTCTCCTGTAATCGCTATATACAATTACTATATCCCATTAGAGTTAATAAGATTTTAGTCAGGCAACCATCATGATAATGTAGTATAATTAAATTTGTTAAGGTAGTCTTAAAGCAAGATACTTATCTTGATATTGCCTCTACATCATTATTATTAATTTAAAGAATTTAAGGGTATTTTTATGAAAACAAATAACGCTTGCTTACTTATCGCTTTAACAATTTTAACTACAAGTACAATTTTAGAAGCTAAAACCATTAATCCTCCGGCTTCAACAACAGGTACAACGGTCGTTGTGCCCCCCACTTTAAAAACAGGCAGATGGGAAATTACTTATTATCAAGGCCCTAATGAAAACACGGCTTCTAGTCTATCAACAATATGTGTAAACAAAGGCAATACTTGGAGCTTAGGACTGACAACTACACCTGTTTCAGGAACTGGAACGACTGTTATCGGTGGAATTACTGTAGGCCCTGTTGGTGGCATAATCATTCCGGGCAACGGTGGCTGGAGTCAAAAAGGTAATAACATTCAATTTTATGGCACAGTTGGCGAAGCTATTCAAGGTGCCGCGTTTAGTGCTTTTGGTAATTTGACGGGTGACCAATTAGTCACTGGTCGTTATGTTCATTTTAATATTTATGGTGCTTGGCCAAATGGCGACGGCGGTGAATTCAAAGCAACTTTTCAAAAAGGTACTTGCTAGTAATTAAAGGCCAGTTCCACTTAAAACAAGGCTCCTATTTCAATGGAAATTAATACTAAAGGGTATACCCTATTTAAAAGTAATCTTTAGGTTGTTGGAAAAGTGCTGATTGGATAGGCTATCTAGCCAGTTGTATGGGGTTGAGTGGTAAAGGCTTTTAAGGCTAACCCTTTTGTTTAACGTATTTTGTCTTTGATGTATCAAGTTTCCCTAATAATGTAGCGTATTTTATTGATTGTGTAGCCTGTTATGCTATGTCAATCCTCTTAAGACACTATTTAAAGTCTTATTATCCTTTTAGGATATCGTATTTCCATTTATTAACATCCAATTCTGATTTATTGATATCAAATTTGCAGTAAAGGTTTTGTGTTTCTGCTTTAAGTATATCTAAAACTGGAAATACGATACATCATTTGTTCTATACGATATGTTAATTAGACAATAGGATATACAACTTGCACTTTAGGCTACACAATTTGCAGTATTAGCTATATAACTTGCTCTATAGGTTACGTTGTCGAGTAAATACGATAAGTGTTAGGTTTTATGGCATCATCATTTAGCAAAATGTGCTAATTCGTTTTAGAAAAGCGGGTTAGATTGTAAAGCAGTCTGTTCTAGGTCTAAGGTGTAGTAGTATGTATCCATACAAACGAGGCGCGTTAAGAATAGGTTGTTAAACATAATTGTAGGAGCGGGCCATGCCCGCGATTTATATTGCTTGGATATCTGTTCGCGGGCATGGCTCGCTCCTACGGAATCGAATCTGGAGTACGTTCGCGACCAGATTGTGACTGGATCAAATCAAGGGCTTAATTTTAATCTACCAAAAAATAGACCGGGTCAGAATGCTTTAAGCATCGCCCCGCCCGTTCAGCAGTATTACTACGTTCAACACTCTTATTTGCCAATCCCTCTACGGCAGCCGTTCTTGCGGGTTGGGATGTGCATGCCTTGGCAGGCGGAACTAACAACTTTGGAACTTCTCCATTATCAGCATCTGTTACAGACACCAATCTTACTATTGGTGGCCTAACACGAGGCAGTGGCTCTCTTACTACCGGAAGTGGCGCAGCCCGAGGCTGGGGCGGAACAAACTGGAACAGTGCTAACTCTGCAGCTGCGGTTACAGCTAATCAGTTTGCAACTTTTACGGCTACCGCAAACGCAGGTTATCAAGTTTCTTATACTTCAATCAGTAAATTTGATTACCGCCGCTCTGCGACTGGCGCAAGCACTGGCACAGTACAATATCAACTGGGTAATGGTGCATTTACAGACATTAGTACTGTTAGTTATAGCGTCTCTACAAGTGGCGGTGGTTCAATTTCAGCCATTGATTTGAGCGGAATTGCTGCCCTACAAAACGTGCAAGCAAACACTACAGTCACTTTCCGTGTTGTCAATTACGCTGGTACTTCTGCATCGGGTACTTGGTATGTATTTGATGTTGCAAATACCACTGCTAATGACCTAGAAATATCGGGCACAGTTAGTGTAGCTAGTGGAATCATTAATGGTGCCTGCGGTAGCAGCAACGCTCAGACTTTTGCGGTTGCACCCAGCACAAATCTTTGTACATCAGGTACGGCTTCTACGGTAACGGGCACAGGCCCCTGGGCTTGGAGTTGCGCAAGTACTACCGGCGGCACAACAGCTAGTTGTGCAGCTAATAAAACAGCTATTAGCAATGGTGGTCCTTTTACAATATTCCACATGAATGACGTTCATGCGCGCATTACGCCACATAAATGGATCATCAATCAACATAGCAAAACACCCGGTGGTTTTGAAGATGTGGGTGGTGCCGCTTATTTAGCCGGTGAAATGTTAAGTTTAACAGCGGACAAACCCGATTCGCTAGTACTAGACGGTGGTGACATCTCAGAAGGCAACCCCTTAGGCGATATGAATGGCACGGCAACTGGCAGTTACGGTAATGGTGGTTTAACAACGTTTTATTCAATGTTAGCCAATAAGCTTAAACTGATTCCTGGTCGTAGTGGTCGCGGTATCGATGCGTTGGTAGTAGGTAACCATGACGTCCGTGACTTAAGTTACATGACTAATATGGAACAGATGCATGTAGATTCTGGCATTCCGGTTATTTCTGCAAACGTGCGTGATATTTCTACACATCAACCCCACTTTCCAGTGATGATGCTTTTATTCGTTTTGTGAGTGCTACGCCAGAAACTTTGGCTCGTCGCGGTAGTGCTCAGGTACCAACTAGTTTGGTAAATGCAGATGGTTCAGTCAATCCTAACAACCGTTTGTCTGAACAAGAGTTGTATCGTAGTTTCCTCGGCTTTAAGAAAGGTGCTTTAAAACCGGGTGATATTATCGAAACATGGGGTAAAGCTAGCTTTTTTGGCGGTAATCCTGAGTTTGTGGATCAAGAAGGTATTTATGCTAACGGAGTAGAGTTTAAAATTGTCGGTCATGACGATAGTTTAGCGAAGCCTGTATTCAAACCGTCGATCAGTGCGTTCTTAAATGACGACAACAAAAACCATTATGTTGAATTTCTAGCCAAAAAAGCGACTGCTGATACAGTAACAGACCAATTTAGTCAGTCCTTGAAAATCTGGGACGTCACTGGTTTTGCAGCTAAAGCATTGCCGGGTAATGTGGGTGATACGCTGGTTATTTCTGGTGTAGTTACTATGGAAAGTTACGGTTTCCGATTCCGTTCTGACAATGCCGTTGTTAGCACAAAAACTTTACCAATAGTCACTAATATTTCGTCTTATGTTAATCAGTTGGGAGGAACGGTAAGTACTCCTATTACTTTAAGCGCGACAGCGAGTCTTAATGGTGGAAGTTACTTCTTAACTCCTGTTGCAGATGCTCAAGTTGCAAGTGGAAGTCCTACGAGCAATTATGGTACGACTACCAATCTATACATTCAGAGCAGTAGCACGAGTAGTTTTGGTAATGAACGCGGTTTATTAAAATTCGATCTTTCAAGCATACCGGCTGGAACGACTATTTCGTCTGCCTCATTACAATTATGGAACTGGAAATCAACGGGTGCTGCCTTGCCTGTGCAAGTAGTAGGTCTCGCAACTGATACTTGGACTGAAACAGGTGTTACCTGGAATACTCAGCCCACTCTAGGCAGTATTCTGGACACCCAAACACTGGCGACCGGAAATACTAACCTTTGGTATAACTGGAACGTGACCTCTTTTGTACAAACGGAACTTAACGGAGATAAAACGGTATCATTAGCCGTTAAACCGTCAACCGAAGGATCTGCCGACGCAACAGCACCAACTTATGGCTTTGATGCGAAGGAATATGGCAGCAATATGCCAGTATTAAAAGTAACGGCTCAAACTACTGCAACTTCAGTAGCTGGAGTATCTTACTTTTATCGCTACTCAGTTGATAATACTACTTGGGGAGCCTGGACTCAAGCGGGCGCAGCTAATACTACTTCACCCAATTATTACTCTACCTTTAATTTCCCTAGCGGATTTGGTTATTATGAGTTTTATAGTGTTGCCACCGATAATGCGAATGTTGCAGAGTCAACACCGGCATTTGCTCAAACTGCCGTGCATTATCAGGCAGCAACGGGGGATGCTCAAATTGTTAACTTTACTCAGCCAGGCTCGGTTGCTTCTGGTTCTACTGTTACATTGGCGGCTTCTGCTAGTTCAGGGCTTTCGGTAAATTTCACTAGTCAGACGCCTTTAATCTGTGCAGTATCGGGTAATGTGGTAACAACCATTGCAACAGGTACCTGTACGATTATTGCTAATCAGGCTGGAGACTTGGGTTACTTTTTGGCGAACAGTACAACTCAGAGCTTTAATGTAACTGCGGCTACCGACCCATCTGCTGGGAGCACATCAGTTCCGCTGCCAACGTGGGCCTTGATTGCACTCGCATTTGGTTTATTAGGCACTATGCGTCGTTTGATGGGTAAACGCCCTTAGTGTTCAGAGCCTCTCAAGGACTGAGAATTCCAGATATTGTGCTGGGATTCTCTTAACTTGAATAATTGACCTTGTTCCCTAGTGGGGACAAGGTCTTTTTTATAAACAAATAGCTGGATTAATAAAATGAAAATGTTAAGTAAAAATCTGTTTAGCGCAGCGTCTTCAATGTTGCTTTTGGGATTGCTCGTTGTTTTTTCGTCAGCTCAGGCTACCGAACATAAAAAGCCTGGTAAACACACTCCAAAATCAGACGTTAAGGAAACCGTAGCTCCTACCACTGCAAATTATCAAGAAAGTACAGCTTTACCTTGTGCAAAAGAATCTCAAAACTGTGATACCAGAAGTCGTGCTGACCGCAGTAGAGCCGATACTTCTGCTCGTGATCATCATTCCGAAGGACATCATGATCATGGCACTCAAGCTCAGCAATAAGCATACTAATTTAGTTAATCAAATTGCAATGGCTTAGAAATTGATTGTGAGGGGGATTTTGCTCCCTCACAGTTTAAAATCAAAGGTTCTAATTAACACAAAAAACTAATAACTGATTATATAAATTGATTCCTAACCATCGGTAGTTGTTACTGGTATTTTATTGAATCCGATTCAATTGATCCAGAACTTTGGTTAGTGTTTCTAGTAGGCATAAAAAAACCGATTGTCTTTAAAAAACAATCGGTTTTTTTGTATTTATGGCGGAGAAGCAGGGATTCGAACCCTGGGAGGGGATCAACCCTCAACGGTTTTCAAGACCGCCGCTTTCGGCCGCTCAGCCACCTCTCCACAAGCAGTATATTGTAACTCATTCAGTAAAAATTTCAACCATTTTCTTAGCTATTAAGTAACAATTCTTCTTTTACAAATCATCTATCAAACTAAATCCAGAATATATCGATAAATTAACTCTTTTCTTGTCATCATTCAGCCCCCTCTGTCACTAAATAATTAAGTTCACTTCGTTTCGATATTTTTCCCCGGTATGTACGCCGGTAACTCAGGAACTAAATCTTTCATAAAACCTTGCAGACGAAGGTCGGCAGATTTTACATCTTCATTTTCACCCACCGCAGTGACTAAACGAACTAATGATCCATCAGCGCGATTCATCGATAATGCATCAATAAACAAATACCATTTAACCAAATACTCATTGGTAATTGATCTTCCACGCTGTTGAAACCAATAGTAAACCAATTGTTTACTTGTTCCTTTTTGAATAAGTACGCGATTGACATCAAGTGCCTTACCTTCTAATTGTAATTCAGGCAGACTTATTTGCGTAATATCCGCTATTTCCCATCCTCCACCTGGCATACAACCTTTTGGAGAATGCACTGCTGCACCACCCCGTTGTGCTTGATAATAGGCACTATAAAAACTAACACTTTCACCTGCTTCTGGTTTTGCATAGTTAATAATGGCATAGTCCGTTAACTTTAACTCGTTAAGATTCGCTTGATCCAAATACTCATTTCGCCCTTGCCACTGACCTAAGTGTAAAGGAAAATTTAAGAAAGGCTTACGCAATGGGATAATATCTTCCCTTGCCTGTAAGTAATTAAAACCCACCGCAGTTATCAATAAAACCCCTAACAGTAATACTAAAGCACGCGTCAATATCGCTTTAGGATTCTCGCGTACATCTTCACTAGTCCATTCATCTGGAATCAAGACTAATTCACTAAATGCTAATTTGGTACCGTTTAATCTAGAAAACAACCACATTTCTACAAACAGTAAAATCATACACAATAAGAAAACCACCCAACCTTCAAAGTCGTGTAAAAAGCCTTCGGCCATATCGGTACCCCAGTTATCAACCAAGATCCCTATGACACCGATACGAAAACTATTCATAAAAATAGTTAATGGTATGGAAGATAAAAAGATTAGAAACTTCTGCCAAATGGGCCCTCTAAATAAATAAGCGCATAAAAATGACAAACTGGCTAAAGGAAACAAATATCGTAAGCCACTACACGCATCAACAACTTGTAATTTATACACACCTAAATCAATGACATTACCTTCTAGGTAAACCATAATGTCACAAGCTCTTATAAATTCGACACCCAGCCAAGAGGAAAGCAACTGTAACTTTAATGACAAACTGTTCATAAGAAAACCCGGGAACGGCACCATAAAGATTAGAAATAACAGTGGAATCCCACCCACTTTTAGGGCCTTCCAACCAAAAGCCATTGTAAATAGCCCAAACAAACACACTATAAATGCATTTTGCTCCACCACTTTCATGGTGGATAAGCCACCTAAGAATCCTAATACAAGTCCTAATATGACGATAAACAACCCCGGAATCGCAGCTTTAAAATCGTCTACAAAGTTTAATTCACTTCGGCGTATCCATAAAAAATACCCCGTAATAATTGGGATAAAAAACCCGTGCCCATATTCCTCAGTTTCTATCCAGACATTAACCATTAACTTTAAACTGCTCAAAAAGGTAACAATCAACAATAAGATTGTTAAAACCCAAAGAGCCAATAATATGCTTTGATTATTAAAAGGACTGTTTTTGCTTATTTGTGTAGATGACGTCATATTATGTGTAGGTAAGTTTCAGCAAATAATGAACTGAACTAAATGGAAACAATGGAACAAACTAATCGAGAATTATAATGCATCTTTATTAATATCAAATGACAATAATATGACTCCTTAATTCTTAAAGTAATCAACTAACCTATTTATCGGAAGGCAATTGTCTTAATACTGACACATTTAACCCACAAAATTAGGTTTATAATAAAGGGAATTAAAAAATACCTCTAAACACAGTTATCAAGTCACTTTCAATATGGATCACACAAATAAATTTCTAAAAACTATTACCTTATTGTTTTTAATGCTCACTGCAACACATACTTATGCTGAGATTAAACCCGCAACACCTAATAGCACACCTAAAAACACTAATGTTATAACAAATAATTATTTACTTTCACCAGGTGACATGATTGAAATTTCTGTGTGGAAAGAAGAAGGTATGCAAAAAGAACAAACCTTAATTGCACCCGATGGAAACATATCTTTTCCCTTGGCTGGCACCATCATGGCAGCCGGTAAAACCATGTTTATTTTAGAAGAAACCATTGCATCCAGATTAGCTGCTTACATCACTGACCCAGTAGTCAACATTAAATTATTACAAAGCAACGGCAACAGTATCTTTGTTATTGGTAAAGTAAATAAACCAGGTCAGTTCCCAACTAATAGACGCATTGATGTTTTGCAAGCCTTAAGTTTAGCGGGTGGTTTAACCGTATTTGCAAACCAAGGCGATATTAACGTGCAACGCCGGGTCGGTGACTCCATTAAAGTTTTTCCTTTTGAATATGATGATGTTATTGATGGCAAACATCTAGAACAAAATATCATCTTGGAACCTGGTGATACCGTCAGCGTACCTTAAGTCTGGTTATATTAATTAAAGAATTATAATCAGTATGAAGAAAGGTTTAATACTACCCATTTTGTTGTGTGCCAACCAAAATAGTATGGCATTTGATTACTCATTGCAGCCAATTATTAGTTCAAGTGAACGCTATACTAGTAATATTTACATGTCTGCTTTGCCACATCAAGATAATTGGATTACTAAAGTGTCTCCTGGAGTTAATTTTGGCATTAGAAATGAAGATGCGCAATTAACCTCTAATTTCACTTTTAATCAGTTATTTTATACTAATCAAAGCGCACTTGATATCAATGAACAACTCTTTAGTATTGATTATAACCATCGAAAAGATCGTTGGCAGTGGGGACTAGATGGCTCTTTTAATAATCAATCATCTCTAAGCTCCTCCTACAGCAACCAAGGAACGGTATTAGGTTACACTCTTAAACAAGTGATGGTGAAACAATTAAATATCGCACCTAGTTTAACTTATGCTTTAAGTGAATTAAGTTCAGCTACTTTAAATTATACGTACACACAGGCCACATACGATAAAAACACTAACAGCTATTTAAGCAACTATGACTATCAACAAGTATCGGGCACTTACAATTATCTTTATACCGTTAATAATAAATTAAATCTAACATTATCCGGATCTCAATACAACAAGCCACTCAGTAGTAGTAACAGCCTAGGATCATTAAATTACAATATGACTACTAATAATGATCAAGCCTCATTGGGCTGGCAACATACCTTTCCACAACAATGGGTCAGTTATTTATCGGTGGGTATGAATTATTCACAATCGGATTTGACACAAATTATACCTGCGCATTCAATACCCGCTCATTTTACTTACATAAATAAAGCTTGGCAGTATATTCCAGCTACAAATATCGCTCAATCAGAATTGACTAAAAGTACCACTGGAACAGGTCAAATTTACCAAGCTTCTATCCAAAAAAGCTTCGAAAGAGCTACAATTTCTTTAGTCGGCTCACAAAACCAAACGCCTACTACTCAGGGCTTACAAACTCAAACTCAAATTTCAGTTAACCCTAGTTACACCATCAACGAACGCTGGAACACTGGTTTATCAGCTAGTTATGCTATTTATAAAATGCCTACACAAATTAATGGCTATTCTTTAGACAGAGATTACACCTCTATCAGCCCCAATATTAACTGGCGCTGGACCCCGGAAATAAATATTGGATTATCGTATACTTACAGAGAACAAGTATATAAAAACAATACTTATAGTGCCCAGGACAACGGTCTTTTATTACAATTAACTTATCAACCACAAATAAACAATCAGGTGAAATAGCGTGGAAAACCAAGGAATCGACATTAGAGATTATTTCAATATAATCAAACGACGCAGCAAATTTTTATTAGTACCTTTTCTCGTTATCTCTTTATTGAGTATTATATTAGCTGTAGTATTACCTTCAGTTTACCGCTCTATCGCGACAATTCT
>CAIQNQ010000238.1 GCA_903873165.1 uncultured Methylococcaceae bacterium
TAAGTCCTGCAGAGCTGTTTGCAGGCTGGTTTTTAAACGTGAATCCATAGGAAGTTCATCTGCATGATTAGTCAGCATAAAAATATTATCGAATTATTAACGCGATAAAGTGCTTTCTAAAAACAAAGCGTACAGTGCTACTTTTGCCCGGCTAGCCCCTACATACAGCCATTCAGGATGTGAAACAGCTTGATTATCTAAGCCCACTAAAATTACAACATCAGCTTCTAAACCTTTAAAGCCTTGAATAGCGCCCACTCTTACGCAATTTGCGATTGGATTGTACATTTCAGTTGAGATAGATACATCCGTTAAACCACACGACCAAGTTGATTTTTGATTGGTATGTCGATAGGGTGATAACACCACGATGCGATCAGGTGTAATGCGTTCGCGCTGGATTAATCTTTTTAGCAATTGCCGTAACTGCTCGCCCATTAAGGTAAAGTTTAAGCTGTATTGAACCTCGGGTAGTAACCCCTCTTTAATTCTAAAAGCAGTAGGAATATCGACATTACCCCATTTTGCGGCTTGTTCACCAATGGGCATAGTATTTCTTAAGTTGATATCTAATAAAAATGGTTGGGTATTAAACGGTGGCTCCCACGTATCGTTTTCTTGATAAATAGCTTGATGCCGATCAAAGAAACAATACCAACTGAAATTATTTCGTCCTATTGTTTCTAAAGCAATCCACCAGGTTGCATTAAAATCAGCGGCCTCATCAATAATGAGGGTATCAAAACCTTCGTTTAGAATTTCAATAGCCTTGATTAACAATTCTGGGCATTCATCACGAAAGAACTGAATACGCAGTTCTAAATCTTCTGGAACGTCAAAGGGTAAACCAGCGGCAAGCACTCTGCTACGCACTAGCTCATGAAAATTCAGTACAGTAATAGCCGGTATATCAGCCACTACAGTCGATAAGTGTTGGGCTAAATTACGATTAAAACAGGTGAGTAAAACCGACTTTCCTAGGGCAGCATGTTCACGCGCTAAACATACGGCTAATAGTGTTTTACCCGAGCCGGCACTGCCTTCAACTAATAAGCGAGATTGCGTGCGCAACATACGCAAAACAGTGATTTGTTGTTCGGTCGCTTGCTGTAAATCAGCGAGAGAATTATCCAGTTGCGCGACTAAAGGCATTAACAAATGGCAATCTGGGGCTAGTATTTCTTTTAAGGCTTTTTGTTGAGCTGTATTCCATGCCGTAGGATGCGGTGTGGCGGCTTTAAATAATTGCAGTAAGTATTTTTCTGGCTTAACTAAAGCATCACGATCTAATAGAAATGCTCTTGAGGGTGCTTCTGAAGTAGGTAACGACCCAGACCAATAAACATCAGGAAACCAAACCGCATGTGTAATTGTTAATAAATCAAACGTTGATTTACCTAAACGTTGTATCAATTTATCAATTAAGGCATAGCGATTACGCCGTGCTTGAGAGAAAGGTGATTGCTTCATCATTAAACCAGAAGCGTAAAGCCATTGCCCCTCTTTAACATTAACCTCACCGGCTTTGATCTCAAAGACTATTAAGCCAAATTGCGGATGAAAAATAACTAAATCCGCCTCACCAATTACTTCACCTTCTCCACGCAATAAACGCCACTCTACGGTTGGGAATACTTGCCATGGAGAAGGTAAAGATTTTAAAGCATCGAAAACTCGCTGTTCGGCGTGGGCGCCGATGTTTTCGAGACTAGTTATCATTGGTTATTTTTTAAATGATATATGGATGTAATTTAATTAATGTGTTGCATCTAATGCAATCCTTAATTGTTTAAGAGTGTCACTAACTTCAGTATCAAAATTAAAGGCTTGTAAGTTAACTGGCAACTCTTTCAATAATTCGGCATTACCTTCACGCCACTCCTCAGCAACTACACCCGTCCAATGTCCTTCATTGTCAACATCCAGAAAGTTATCTCTTAGGTTATCTAATTCTTGTTGGCAAAAAACACCAAAACCTGACGCTTCAAAAATACCATAAATTAAATAGTGCTCTAATGCTTTAAGGTCAGATTCTACTTCTACAATCACAGTGTTTTTTGGGTCGGGTGCAGGTATAGATTTCCCTAACTCATTAACGATTGTTTCGGCAGCTTCAACTGCAATATTAACAAAGGGATTTGTACCAATAATTACTTTTGCTATTTTTGCGGAACTACCTAAAACTTCTTGGCGTTTTTTAGGGTTCGTTATTAGATCTACACCATGATTAGCATATTGACATAGTCGTTCCAAAGCCGGTTCACCACCACTGTAATAGTTATCGATGATTTCAATATCAGGACCAATTTTTTTACGGGTTTCTGAACGTGTTTCGCTACCGACCGCTCCTCTAATCAAAAGTTCAGCAACTGGGCGGGCAAATCTTAAGAATAACGTATTTAAACTATGCTCTAAAAGTTTTACATACAACGAATCATCATTGATTAATTTGGTTTTCACCTGAGGGCTATTCCATAACTGTTGATCCAATTCTTTTACTAAGGCTAATATTTCTTGTTGTAACTCCAGGGCTAAGTTATTAGCGAGTGATTTCAGCATTTTACGAACATCACTGTGTAGCTGTTCACGCCAAGTATAATTAGCTTTAATTGAATCGAAAACAGGATTACTAATACTGTCAAAAAGTTGTTGCCTTGCGTCTATTTGACGAGCCGGTAACGTTGCCATTTTATCTTTGACTAACTCTTCATAACGCTCTTTGAATAATTGTCTGTTTTTTATAGAAGCTTCACTGCCTTCTCTAAAGCGATTATTAACATCAGCACTAGTTTTTTTCCAACGTTTAGCCCACCATTCGCTAAACTCTATTCTCTGTTGTTTTTCTTGAGTGCGTTTCGCTTGTTCTGGATCTTCAGGATAAACAGCGGCCACGGTTTTATAGATCTCCTGTGCCGTTTTAAGAATATCGTTAATCATGCCATTACAGCGCTTTTTTAATAACTCCGTGCGTTCATCATCAAGATACTTTTGAATGCGTTGTTGTAACTCAAGTATCCCTGTGGCATTTTTTATCGCATCTCCAGAAGTCAATCCGGTTAGAATGCGCATTTTATTTTCTGTTTGCTCTAAAGAACCCACTTGTGGAATATCAAATCCCTGTAATACTAAATGAGCACCTGCAGAACCGCTGACGATTCTATGTTCAGGTATTTCAAAGGCCGCCCATTTACCGAGTAATTGCTGCCAATTTTCTTCTAATACTTCTTTAGAAGGTTGTAAATCGACTTGTCCCCAAAAGACAAATAATTTATCAGCGAGTTTTAAATACGGATCTCCGGTTGCACCAAATTTAATTAAATCCTGTTCATGAGCTTTTAAGTCGATATCTCTTCTTTGAACTAAAATAATGGCATCACAATCTGCCAACATCTCTTTTGATTCTTCAATATGTTTAGCTAAGCCAGAATCTAACCCAGGGACGTCATAAAAAACCACCCCATCAACTGCAGCTAGTTGCGATGTATACAGGCGAGCCTCTTGCATGGCATGAGCATATTTTTCGTCAGCAACGTAGCGACTTAAATTAACTTTAATTTCTTCTAAACGGCTAAAGCTATAGGTTTTTTTACCCTCATCAATAATCTCTTGTAAGGTATTATTGTGCAAGTCCATTACTTTTAAGTCATTCTCAGCTTTTTGAGCCGCGCTTTTATCTGCACTTTGTAATTGTTCTTGTAAGTCGGCTTTGTAAGAGCGGTATTGATCTTCAGTTTTGGGTAGAGTCTCTAGGCGTTGTTCACTGTGAGCCTGTACCGAGTAAATTTGGGTAGTGGTAAAAGTACAGCGAGCTGGTTTTGCTGGCAATAGATCAGAGCCCAACCACGCATTAACAAAGGTACTTTTTCCCGCTTTTTCTAAGCCTACGACAGCAATACGAAATTCACCATTTTGTAAGCGACGCATCAATTTTTCTGCAGGCTCGCCGGCTTTTTGCAAAGTAGCTTTTTGTTCTTGAGTAATATTCAAGTGCTTAACAGACGCTAAATTAAGTAAATCTAAAGCGTGACGACGCACATTAAGTGCAGTTTTTAGTTGATTAGCATATAAGGTTGAAGCCGTTTTCCAATCCATAGTCATCTCATTAATAATAAATAGGGTTTAAAAATCGTAAAAATATTTTGTAGATAAAGCCGATTGTAGTTTGGCTTTTTTCTTGATTGTAATGGGGTCTGTGTTACTTATTTGGTCACTGATATTTGATCTAATGCGCTTCGATGTAATCTGATAGTCTGTTGAGGATAACGTAAGATGGATCAAAACAGAACTATCAGAATAGTAATCTCATTGAATTAAATACTGTAAAATTCACGAATTGAATGGAGCGACCCCATTTTTTTCAGTTTTTTTATTTCTACTTTTTGATCGGATTTTACTGCTTCTCTAATACTCAATTTATCCTGTTTTTTAATATCTGGTGTAGCCATTAAAGAAAGATGCAAAAACACTCTGCTTTCAATTTGAAAATTAATAGTTTCTTCTGAGAAATCAACAGCATTTAAAGTTTTTTGTCCCTCTTGATCGCCCTCTTTAAAACAATAAACTCGCATTGCATTGGCAATTAATTTTTCAGTATCATTTTTAGAAATAACGCTATCTTGAGTCAATTTATCATCTAGCTGATTTGCTGGAATTATAAGGAGTAAGTCATATTTTCCATAAGATGGTGTAAGATTTTTTGGTGGTTGAAGAGCGGTAGCGGCGGTTGTCAATTGAGGGGTGTTCCTATCATTTTCAGGATTTTTTGAAATATCCTGAGCTTTATTGCTTTGATTTTTTTTATTTGTGTAATATACACCTATGGCAATTCCTATTAGTAATGAAATGCCACTAACAATAGCTAAAGTACCAATAGTTACGGTAGTTGCTGTAGTTGCTGTTGCTATAGTTGCGGTACTTGCTGGCGTTGTGGTGGTTGCTGCTACGACTGCTGGCATTGTCATTTTTTCTTCTCCTTTTTCATTAAGTTTCCGAATAATTTCATTGTGTATAGCACTACTTAATTCTAAAAAATTATCATTTTTATCCCAATCATTTTCATAAATTGAAATATGATGCTCTAATGCCTTAATGAACTCTTTAAAACATGTATTATTCTGCCATTGATATTCTAGGTTATTTTCCTCAGCTATCTTTTCAATTTCTTCAACTAAAAAAATACGTCCCAAAATATTACGCACTTTCTCATCTAATTGACTCATAAATAGTTCCTCGTATCTGTCAATTGCGATAATTCGAGTTTTAATTGTTGAGATGCATCATATAGCGGCTGCCATTTGTTAACTACTTTTTCATAATCATCTTGATAGCATTGGCGAGATTTTTCCAATTTATTATTAAAATCATTTAAAACTCTTGCTTGCTCTTCAATAATCGTTTCAGTGATGTCATTAATATAAATATGAATCATGTTATAAAATGGCTCTACTAATGAATCTAATTGTCGACTTAATTGCCCACGACTGTTTTGATAGATGGCCTCTGCATTAGGCAGTAATTTATATGATACTTCGTATTCTTCTATATATGACTCTTTATAACTTTCTGTTTCAGGAATAAGCCATAAAGAATACCAATGTCTAACTGTTCTTATTTTATTTTCATACTTTGTTTCAACTCTCGTTTCAACCTTCGTTTCAACTGCTGACTTTAAAAAAGATAGGTTTATTTCTGGCATTTTAATGTCATCAAGGACATAGTGACCAACTGTCAAGTTCCATTCTGGGGCAATTCTTTCTACCCCATTTTTTAAATATTCAAGATAGAATTTCATGATTAATTCTACAGTATCATGAATGCGTGAATTTTCTTGGTTTACTTGATTAATTAAAGCACTGTAAATAACCTCACTTACTTCATATAAAAAACTATCCAATTGTTCGTCAAAACGAGATTCGTCTTTGCCGTTAATCGCCATTGAATAAAAATCACAAGCCATGTATAAACGCTGTTGCTGGCGTTCAGATAATCTATCTGCTCCAGTATTAATAAAATTACGTCTGTTACTATCCAATGATTGCTTTACGCCTTCTAATATTCCTATAGAACTTTTTTTCAGCTCTAGGCGCCAAAGAGCTAATGGTAATAATTTATCAGTCGTAAGTTTTTCTTGAAAAATGTTAGTTTCAACTAAATCTTGTGACAATATGTCGATTAAATCATCTAAATTAGCATCATTTTTTTTTAACCCTTCTATTAACTCATTGAATGGCTCAAGCAGGATTTTTTTCGAGTTATCGAGAAACTCACGCAATTCTGCATTTTGTTTTATTAATGTGGTACAAGCTTGCTCATATTTTTCCTGAGAACTGTTTAACTCACTGTAACAAGTTCGAAAAATTTCACCTATGGCATCACTTGCTTCTTTGTCGAAGCGTTGCACAATAGTTGGTATAACTAAGGTAGGAAAATGGTCTTGAATATGATTGTTTAATTTGCTAAAAAACTCTGCACCATAACTATTTTTCCATACCACTTCACTGATACGCTGAAAATCACGGTCTTTCCACGCGCTAATTCTACGCGGTAGGTCATCAATCAATTCGGCAGGAATCAAACTGTTAAAATGCGTATCTAGTTCATCTGCCGCGTGAATTTTGTCGCTGCCTATTTTAATGTGTTGAGCGTGTAAGGCAGGCAATGAACTTAATGGGCTGTAAGTCAAATTATCTAAGGTGTCGCGGTGTTCAGGCAGCTCTTTATACAGAATACCTGTAATTTCAGTTTTGACTTTGTCGATATGCTCATCACGGCGGCGATCTGCTTCGTGGTCGCAAAGAAACGCATCAATGCGATTTAGCACAAACAACATCCGCGCAGGTGAGCCGCCCATCTGTTTGATTTGTTCTAACACCTGTTGCACTAATTCCAGCCGACGATTTTCATCCGTTTCTTCCATGTTATAGGCAACAAGACATAAGGCGTCTCTGCAGTTTTTAATGACTTCTGCGTTAGTGTTGTCTTGATGATTACGTAACCCCGGTAAATCCATGAGCTTAAATTGTGTGCTTTTAGGCAAGCTAGAAAGAGCTAACAATTCTGGATTATTAAAACAAGCTAGTGGATAAGTTAGCTCAATATGCGGCGTGGCAGGTTGGTTAATACCTTTGCTTTTATTAAATTCGTCCATCACTTTAGTGAGTTTTTCACGAATCTCGATATCTTCTAAATCATACCATTCGCCACACTCCCAAAGCGCTCCGTCAGTTTTGTGGATTTTTAAATAATTTTTGTCATCAGAGCTATGATGAATATAAACAACCCCGGCGCTCATTTCTTGGGCCATTCGTGGCATTAAATCAGCACCACATAATAAATTTACAATGGTACTTTTACCGCTACTGGTTGTGCCTGTAGTCGCTAGAATAAGAGTGGGGCTTTGTAAGTCTTGATGAAGTTGTTTAATGGCCGCCTTAAATTTATCATTAAGTGCATTAAAGTAGTCTATCTCGAGATGTGGATAATCTTTATTCGCATCACAAATACCATCGATAATAGTTGACCACTGATTTTCTATTAGTTTCGATTGCTCAGTGAGATTGTTAAAAATATTAGTATCGCTTGAGTAGGTCATAAATGAATCCGTTTAATTATATTGTAATTTGCGTAACCAAGAGCTATCAGAACGCCTGTTATTGAATGACATTCATAATAAATTGCCCCGTATTCTTAACCTGTTTATGCCATTCTTGCCAATAGCTTTTATCTTTTTGATTATTTAAACATCTTAAATATCTCGCTCGTTGTGCATCGTCTAGCAATTCATGAATTAATGGGATTAGACCATCATCCAGATTATAGGTTGGTTTTTCTGGTGCAAGGCAAACTGGCACAATCCGATTTAATGGTAAACTTAAATCTTGTGAAATTGTTTCACATGCATCTCTAATGTTTTGTGCTTTGATAGATTGCGGATCTTGTATGTTATAAGGCGGAGTCCATTCTCTAAAAGGTCTTAATTTATCAATTTGCGTAGCTACGGCAATAATAACAGGTAGCGTTCTGTTCTTTCTATATAACTGAAATTCATGGCGCAATTTTTGGAGTTGTTTAGCATCTTCTTCTCTGGCAGCGTGTGATGCATTGCAAACCATTAACACAATATCTATTTCTTTCCATTCCTTCTTTAATAGATCGGGCGCATCTTCATGCTCTAACCCGCCATAACCTGCACTATCAAGAATGGTCGCAACTTCCAACCCTTCTCGTTCTAATTTAAAGGGTGTTATTTTTGACGTGGTGGGTAATACACCTTCTGCGGTTCTTATTTCTCCAAACAATTTATTAATTAAAGTAGATTTGCCACTGCTGACTTGACCTAAGACTAGTATTCTTAAGGGTTCTATAGATTTTTCGTAAGCTTGTATCTTTTTTACATCTTTTATAGAGGCATCACTTAATGTTTCGGTGGGGGCAATGTCTTCTAATGTAATTTGGCCGCTGTATAATTGAATTGCGTAGTAGCCAAGTTTGCTTATGTAGGCGCTGAGAAGGCGTTGCATTAGTTCTTCACGTATTAAATTAAAGCCTCCGTCCATCAATAAACTTCGAGCTTTACCTAACGCAGCTCCTGGCAAATTAAAAAAATGGTTGAATACGTTATAAACGGATTTAATTTTTATCCCTTTGTCATAATATTCTTTGGCTAAAATTAGATCGCCGATTTTTATGGCATGGCTGCCAGGGATTTTATCTAAGACTTCTCGTTGTAAATCCTCACAAACCAAGCTAATGAGTTTAAGTAAGTAAGGAAGTGGGAATTCTAAAATTGGATATTTTGATTTAGAATTGAAATGCTTGGCTACTAACAGTAATACATCGTTCGTTAATTTTATAATTTTATCTGGATTTGTAAACAAGTCTGTTTTGGCGGGATAATTTTTAGAGAATGTATCTAATTGTGACCAAGCATCAAGGCTATCATCTGACCAATTAGGATTTGGGCCAATATCAAT
This sequence comes from uncultured Methylococcaceae bacterium, assembly GCA_903873165.1. Lineage (GTDB taxonomy): Bacteria > Pseudomonadota > Gammaproteobacteria > Methylococcales > Methylomonadaceae > Methylobacter_C. The sequence goes on from CAIQNQ010000238.1 coordinate 8,973, forward strand.
GGGTTTAATGACTAATGGTTTCTTTTGATGGTTGCGAGATGTCGTTAGTAGAGAAAAAAGAGCAACGTTTGCAGAAATGGCTTCTATCCCGTAATAAAGCCAATCTTGTAGCCATAAAAAGTATAGACCAAAACCAATAAGGACAAAGATAGGTAGTAAAAATAATGATCCTAAAATAAGGCTGTGGAAGTTAAATAATGATCGCATCAAGTTGCTCCCTATCTCTTTAGTAATTGACGAGCTTCAGAAAATGCCTTTTTATAAGTTTCCTTTATCATATTTTTATCGGGTAAAGCGCCTCGCTTTACACCGTAAAGATAGACACAAAAAGCCTTACCTAGTGCATAAGTCATTGCACCTGAATACGCTCCAGAAATAGCCCAGCCGTATACTGGAATTAGTCCAATTAACTCTCTTCCTAGCAACCCCATGCCGATACTCGTGCCGAAAAGGGCAATAAATTCTGTATAAAGTTGGGGTGTTAGGGTCAGCTCATAAATTGAAGCGATACTATGAAATAACTTTGCTTGAGAGACAATTGTTAACGGAATACCCACTGCAGGAACCGCGCCCAAACCCAGGTTTAAAAGAGAATATCCTGTAATATGTGGGTGGGCTTGATCAGCGTGATAATCTAATAATTCATTATGTTTTTTTGATCCCCCTAATAAGTTGATTAGACCTTTAGGTAATATTTCTTCAATGGTATTCCATAATTCGTCTAAACCGTAACTAGCCGGTGTGTATCCATCTTCAGGTAAAGTAAAATCAACAGGTACAAAGTGAACATTTTTGCCTAACGGTTTAAACCAATCTCGTTGATGTAATAAAACACGGGTTAAATCATGGGGTATTTCTGGTGGTAATGGCGTTTGTTGGTAGGGATACGGCAGAATATGCTCGAATTCTGTGTTTGGATAGCACTCATGCAATGAAGTTTGCACAACAATAATAGGCCACTTTGGATGTTGTTTATTGATTTTTGTAACAGCCGTTATAACATCGGCTTGATTCATATCGGAAGCGCGTAGTACTACAATTAATAAATGCGCTTTATCTTCGCACCATTTAAGATCTTCAGTAGGATCATAATTGGCTTCTCCCAGACCTCGTGTGTCTAAGAAGCGTATTATTGGGTGAGAAGATGATGGAAAGTCATAAAACTGTGAGGTTTTGGTGCAAGGTATAAAACCATTACCTATTTGAGCGGCATCATTACCCGTTATTTGACGAATTAAAGAGGATTTACCCGATTGAGTTTTACCTAATAACCAGAAAACGGGTGTAGGTAATTGTTTTTTAATATCTTCAATTTTAGATTCAACGCCTTCGGCTTTAGGGTTAAAAATGGCATCTCCTAAACCTTGCCATGACAAGTCATCAAAAATACTCATGTTTATCCTTTTTAAAATTTAAATGCCAACATCATGAACTATTGGATTAATTATTGCCAGCGTTAAAAGGCTACTTATAACGTATTTTTATTAAAGGAATGTGTAATTTATTTGTGAGTCGGAGTTATGACCTGTATTTATGTAAATGGCAGCATTTACTTTTCGTCTCCATGCCCTAAATACTCATTTAAACTTTTATCGATTTCAAGTTGTAACTCTTCGGGGCTAATCACTTTAATGTGTGGAATCCAATACCCGATGGGTATTATTATGTCCCTATCCTTTGCAAGTTGGTTAATCAGGATGTTGCAATCGATTTACTGGTTTGCTTTGCTGGATAATTCAAGATACCAGAAATCTAACATCTATAAACGCGCTTTGAAATTCATACTGTCATGTAAAACACGCACAATCTGAATTTTAGTTGCAGTAACGTAATAAAAAATCAAATGACGATTGATTTGGAATTGTCTGTAACCTTCGCGAATATAGTCACAGTTAAAACCTAATTCTGGATTTTCTGAGATTAGAACAAATGCAGCATTGATTTGGTCAAAATAATTATCTGCTTGTGCGGCGCTCCAATTTTTATAGGAGTAAAGCCAGATATTTTTAAGATCTTGTTTTGCGAGTGACTGAATGCCGATCCTGCGCGTTTTCAGTTCAATCCCACTTCTTTTTTTGCTTCTTGTCTAAGGAGTTCAATGGATAATTCACCTGCATCACCACTTTCTTCACCCTCAATTAAAGCATTACGTAAAGATTGTAATTTTGAATTAGCTTCCTTTTCTTCTAGCAATCGTAAAGAGTCTCGCATAATTTCACTTACGCTTGCATAGCGTCCACTTTTAAGCAAAGATTCAATGAGATTGTTCCAATGCTCACCAAGACTAACAGTTTGAGTTCGTGCTTGTGCCATATTTATTCCCAGCTAGTTATTAAGTTAATGTAAGATATATTCTTACAACATATAAAGCAAACTGTTTATTAAAATAACGAGAAATTGGAAACATTTGTTGTCAACTGGCTTTTTTATGCGCTGATATTTTAGATATCAGCTAAAATTAAAAGCGCTCTACTCTTTATTAATCATATGCGTTGCTAAGTCCTGCAGAGCTGTTTGCAGGCTGGTTTTTAAACGTGAATCCATAGGAAGTTCATCTGCATGATTAGTCAGCATAAAAA
>CAIQNQ010000239.1 GCA_903873165.1 uncultured Methylococcaceae bacterium
GAGTTTTGATTCTCTCTTCATCAATTTGTCGTAAATCGTGATCGCTCAGTTTCATTGCTTAAGGGGATGTTTGTATGGCAAAAGTCTATCATGTAATGAAAAAAGTCGGGGAAATTCTTATAGGGCTGTGAATAATTACAGTCGATCACCGAATTCCATATGAAGTGGCTGGAGAATCACAAAAAGACGAGTGGCAACCATATCAAATCCTATGTGGCTCATGTAATCGAAAAAAATCATGGGACTGTGAACAATGTCCCAATAGATTACAGAGTAAAGATATTGATAGCTGTCTTACCTGTTACTGGGCAAATACAACAAACCACACTCACATCGCAACACTACAACAAAGAAGGGTAGATATTACATGGTCTGGTAAGGATGTAAGTTATTTTGATCTTATTAAAAACCAAGCAACAAAAAAACAAACAAGCGTGTCCGAAGAAATAAAAGAATTGATTAAAAAAACAATACTAAATAAATGAAAATAAAGATAATTGCCTTGCATAATCATCAAGCGAATGATTAATCCTTTTTATATCACTTATTACTGGAATAAAATGTGATATATAAAGTGATTCTATCGTAACATCATTTCTACCATTAAGAGTAGCTTGAGTTGATCTACCAACATCCAACAAAACCTGAATCGCCAAGCTTTCATCAAGTGGATCACCATAATTTTTATCCCCGCAAGAACCATCATAGCTTAGAATAAATGGAATTTTCTTGTCATTAAGAATTGTAAGGGCTTCAATTGTTCGTTCACGAGTAACACCTGAGATATATCGCTGATCTTTCCCCCCGCTTGTTCCTTGATAAGGTGGATCTAAATAAAAAAAATCGCCCTCCTTTGCGGCCTCTACCAAAGACATAAAGTCACCATGAATAGCTTGTGTTCTTCCTGCGAGTACACGATGGGCGGCAAACAACTCATCTCTCATAAGTCTAGGATTAGTTCCTTTCCGTCGTTTATCAGGTGACTGATTAAATTCACCAGATGGATTAAAACGGACAGCATTCTTAACGCATCTTGCTAACAAATATAATAACTTAACGGGGCTACGATCTACATTAAACTCGGCTCGAATTTCATAATATGCCTCAATAGGTTTATCACGTTCACGATGCCATAGGCTACTATACTCATCAGCCACTGACGCAGGATCATTAATAATCATATTCCATAACCCAACCAAAGAATGAAGCGCGTCAGCAATTACATAAGAAGAAAATATATTTTCAGTCGCCGAAGCCAATGTGATTGCTGCAGAACCAGCAAAAGGTTCAACAAGACGAGAGCATTGATTAGCAGGAATATAGCTAAGAATTGCAGTTGCTAATCGCCGCTTGCTACCTTGATACGGAATTGGATGAGCAACTGAAAATCTCAAATTATTACCTTTTTACCCATGATTGATACACATAGTCATCATAACAGAGAATGCGCTAATTAAAAAGCACGTTAACAGGATATTTCTATATGAGCGTTTAGATGGCGACCCCATAAATGGGTTTATGGCAAGTTCGTTAAAGCTTGCCTCAGTATTTTCCAAAAACTGATCGGCGATATCAAGGTTTGCATTCTCTGCTAAATAAACATAACACTCGACTAGGTCATTTTTAGCGATATTACGTTTATAAATTTTTGGCATTAACGTTTTGCTTTTCTGGATTCAATTATAATTAGAGCTTCATTACGCATTTTCTCCCAGTCTTCTTTAGCTAATTCACTTTCAGGGCTAGCTAGACCTTCTAATAATTTTGCTTCTAACTGCTCTTCCGCTTTACGTTTTTCATCTGCGCGAATTAATTCACGCATATATTCACTAGTGCTACTATAACGACCTTGTGAAATTTGTGCGTCTACAAATTGCTTGAGCGGTTCTGACAGGGAAATATTCATGCTTTGCATAGTATTTTCTCCGTTTATTCTAAAAAGAATAAATACTATGATACAAATGACCTAAAATGGCAATAACTGCTATTGAAATTCTAAACGAAGGTTTTGATACCCTCATTGTAGCACTGTACGCTTTGTTTTTAGAAAGCACTTTATCGCGTTAATAATTCGATAATATTTTTATGCTGACTAATCATGCAGATGAACTTCCTATGGATTCACGTTTAAAAACCAGCCTGCAAACAGCTCTGCAGGACTTA